>CAZVZI010000001.1:0-22247 GCA_964631455.1 uncultured Thermodesulfobacteriota bacterium
CCGCTTGATTCAACTTCAAGAATTCTTGACCCGCAAATTATAGGAGATGAACATTATTCGGTTGCAAGAAAGGTTCAGCAGGTTTTGCAGAAATATAAAGACCTTCAGGATATCATAGCCATACTTGGTATGGACGAGCTTTCAGAAGACTACAAATTGGCAGTTTCAAGGGCAAGAAAGATACAGAGGTTCTTAAGCCAGCCGTTCTTTGTGGCAGAGGCATTCACAGGTTCGCCCGGAAAATATGTCGGCGTAAAAGACACCATCAAAGGTTTTAAAGAGATTGCCGAAGGCAAATATGACGACATCCCTGAGCAGGCATTCTATCTGGTCGGCACAATAGAAGAGGCTCTGGAAAAGGCGGAGAAACTAAAGGCAACAACGTAAAAAACCATGGCAAACACATTTTTGCTTGAAATAGTAACACCCACGCAGCTTGTCCTTTCCGAACAGGTTGATTCTATGACGGCCCCCGGCAGCGAAGGAGAGTTTGGAGTTCTTGCTGGACACGCGCCGTTTCTCACCACATTAAAGCCGGGAGAACTTACCTATAAAATAGGGAATAACACCACCAGCCTATCCATCGGGATAGGCTATGCAGAGGTAGGAGCGAAAAAGGTGACAATTCTCGCCGAGACGGTTTCCTAAACAAATTTTTTCCCCGCCAATTTTCTTCTGAGCCTTTTGTAAAACTTGTTATTCCGGCAGCCGTGTAGGTTGGGTTGAGCTTTGCGAAACCCAACAAATCATTGCAATAAATCGTTGGGTTGAAAAACGCAACCCAAGCTACGCGCTGACAGAAGATTTATTTTTTCGGAACAAGTGTAATCTTGGCCTTGCCGTCCTTGACAACGACCTTATATTCCACATCATTGCATTTTAAATCCTTTTTTACCTTTTCTGTCTGTTGAGCAATGGCCTGCGTGAATTTTTCATAAGACATATCCGCCGCCGATTCCCCGGCAGTCTTTTTTGCCTCCATAAATTGCTGATATACGGTTTTGAATTTGTCATCGGTGGCAGGTAATTTCTCCTTAAGTCCGCCGTAAGGAGAAGGCGCTGTTTCAGGCCTTTGTTTGGGTTCTGGAATTACAGGCGCAGCAGGCAGTCTTGTCCCGATCGCCGCTCCACGTTCAAAGGTTCCTTCTTCAATTTGTCTTAGTATCCTGTTCCAGAACTGCTTGTAGGATGTATATTTCAAGGTAAGCGTGGAGTATCTGAATCTTAGCGATGTGTTGTTGATTTGCTGATTGCTGTATCTGAGGATAAGGCGGTCTATCTCATCCCTTAAGGCAGCGGGTTCCTTTTTCAGGGTTTTTACAAAATACTGCTCGTAGTCTGCCCTAAGCCTGTTTATTTTTGAGTCAAGCATATCAAGGTCTTCTTTAACGCCCATGGTTTTGCATTTTAGCAAACAGATAAAAAATGTAAAGGGCAATGTGATAACAGGCTATAGGCGATGGGCAAGAGGCAATGGGTAAAACCCATAACCTGTAAGTTAAACAGCACACATCCCGCACCTGACGCACCTTCCATCCGCCGGAGGCGGACATGGCGGTGTTGTTTGCTCTTTCAAAGCGCGCTGGTATTCCTTCCAGAGATATTCTTTTTTTATTCCATTGTCGATAAAATCCCACGCAAGGGTTTCTGAATCCCCCTTTGTTCTGTTAACATAGAAATCCGGCTCCGCATTTTTTAACGCCTCTTTCCAGCCTTTTGCGTATGCGTTGAACAATATTTTTCCCACCCTTCTGTCTCCTACTGACAAAAGGGTTTGAATATATCCTTCGCGCAGGGAAAGAAATGAAAGTTTTATTCCTTTTTCATTTTTTAGCGCTTTTTTAATTATGTTGATTTTATTTTTCAACGATTCCATATCTTCATAACCGCGCCACTGAAACGGGGTAAATGGTTTAGGTATGAACGGGTTTATACTCACTGTGATCAAACCGCCGCTCATCGCATTTTTAATCTTTAGAACAAGATTAACAATCGTCTCTATATCTTCAACTGTCTCAGTTGGAAGGCCGATAATGAAATAGAGTTTCAATTTTTGTATGCCTGCCTTTGATATAAGCCTTGTTGCCTCTATGATATCCTTTTCACAAAAACTTTTATTTATGACATTCCGCAACCTTTCCGAACCGGCCTCAGGCGCTATGGTCATGGTTTTATAGCCGCCGTTTTTAAGGAGTTGCAGATTTTCTTGATTCAGCGCATCGAGCCTGACAGAAGATAGCGTAAGCTCGCCGGCATTCTCTATAACTGCTTCGCAGATCGGTTTCAGACCGGAATATTCGGATACGGCAGCTCCGACAAATCCGACCTTTTTAGTTGCAGCCATACCCTTCAAGACTTCATGTTTCAGGCTCTGCAAATCCCTTTCCCTCGGCGGCAGATAGATAAAGCCTGCTGCGCAGAATCTGCAGCCCCTTCCGCAGCCTCTTTCCACCTCAAGGAGATAGGTGTTTCTGAAATTCGTCTCATTTGTCAGGATGTTGGAAGCGGGAATGGGAAAGCTGTCAAGCTTTTTTACCTTTCGGCTTTTTACTTTTTCAGGAGCTTCTTTGATTATTGCCTTAAACTCTTTAATGGCATGGCCTTGATATGCAACCGTATAGAAACCGGGGATATAAACACCTTGAACAGAAGCCAGGGCTTGCAAAAGCCCTTGTTTGGTTTTTGTTTTATGGCGGGCGGCTCTAAAGCCGTCTAAAAATTCTGCGACAAACTCCTCGCCTTCTCCAACGGCGAAGAGGTCAAAAAAATTTGCAACCGGCTCAGGGTTTAAAGTTACAGCAACGCCACCTGCCATGACCAATGGTTTTGCGGCGTCTCTCTCCTGTGATAAAAATGGCATCCGGGCAAGGTCAAAAATCTTAAGGATGTTCAGATAATCTTCTTCGAATGATATGGAAAATGCAATGATATCAAATTCGGCCAGAGGTCTTTGAGACTCTAATGAAAAAAGAGGGGTGGATGTTCTTTCAAGCTCTGCTGTCTCGTCTGCGTCAGGCAGGAATGCCCTTTCGCATACGACATAATCAAGGTTGTTCAAAAGACCATAAATAGCCTGAATCCCAAGATTACTCATGCCGACAAAGTATGAATTTGGATAAACAAGACACACGTTTATCCTGCCGCCCCTTTCCTTATAAACAGTCCCCTTTTCCTTTGATAGGAGGGCTTTTGCCTTTTTCTTAAGATGCCAGGAAATAAAAATACCTCCTTATAAAAGCCAGTCCCACCCTCACCTTAATCCTCTCCCTGAGGGAGAGGAAGAAAATGGGGTAATCCTCTTCCTGATGAAGAGAAAACTTTTTCGTTTCATCCCCTTCAAGAGAGGAAACTCTATTATCCCCTCCCCTTCAGGGGGAGGGTTAGGAAGGGGATGGGGTAAATAAAGCATTTTCAGGACAAGCATAAACGTATCATAAATCTTAACAGATTAACAGAAAGGCCAGCCTTAAATTCTGGTTGTCAAGACAAGGGAAGACGGCTATAATCTTACTCTATGAAAAAAGCTGCGATTATCATTTCCGTTCTTATTGTCATCGCCGGACTGCTTGCTTATCTCAAATTTAAGAAACCCGAAAAACCTTCAGACTGTATTGAAACTACGGGGCTTATAGAGGCCGCCGAGGCGGGATTAAGCCCAAAGATTGCCGGTAGAATAGATTGGCTCTGCTGTAAAGAAGGAGATTCTATAAAGGCCGGCGCGCTTGCTGTAAGATTAGATGACAAAGAATTAAAGGCAAAAGTTCTTCAAGGGAAAAGGGCGCTGAATGCGGCTCATGCTTCGCTTAAGATAAGCGAGGCTAATTTAGAAAATGTAAAGCTTGAGGTGGATGCTGTCAAGGCAGAGGTTCAGGCAGCAGAGGCAGAAGTTTCCCGGATGAATGCCTTGGCGGAAGATGCCAAAAAAAACCTTCAGAGGGTAAGCGGGCTTTTTAAAGACGGCTTGATATCGGAAAGGGAAATAGATGCGGCAAAGACGAACTATGATGCTAATTATGCCCAGCTTGACTCCGCAATGGCTCGCAAAAGGGCGGCTGATGCAAAACTAAAAACTTCCATATCCAACATCAAGGCAGCCGAAGCGCAGGTATCATCCGCAAGGGCAAAGATACAGGAATCGCAGGCGGCGCTGAATGTATTGGAGGCTCAGCTAGAGGATACGGAGATAATCTCGCCTATAGGCGGCGTTGTTGTATACAAGGCGTTTGAGACAGGAGAGGTAGTCAATGCCGGCGCGCCTATCTACACTGTCCATGATTTAAAAAATGTTTGGGCAAGGGTTGATATTGAAGAAACAACAGTAGGAGAGATAAGGCTCGGCAACAAGGCAGTGATAACAGCATCTGCCCTGCCGGATAACCCATTCAACGGCGAGGTTATTGAAATCGGCAGAGAAGGCGAATTCGCCACACAAAGGGATGTAACAAGAGGCAGGTCTGACATAAGGACATTCAGGGTAAAGGTAGGCATACAAGAACCGAAGGGGTTATTGAAATCAGGTATGACGGTAAAGACTAATATATATTGCAGATAATGCGCCTCGCCTCATATGCGGTTGTAATGCGCTATCCCACAAACGAACAACTGCTCGCCGGTGTCCTCGTATCCATGTTCCTGCCTCTGTTGATGTGGTCGTCTATCTCTGCTGCGCAGCCTATCATCCTGCCGAAGAGGAATGTGGTGAATGTTACATGACGCGGCTTCTTCATTGCCTTTGCCGGTATCTCTTTTGTTTTCAGGTATTCAGCAAAGTCAACTACTTCATGGAGTTTATCGGGTGGAAGTTTTTTTAAGATGTCTAATATCCTCTGTTGTTCGGTATGCTGCAGCATAATATTTACTCCTTGTTTTTATTAGTTTTGACTCAATTTATCAGAGGAGCGGGGATTTAGTCAAGGGGATAGTGCTTTTTTCTGTTCTGTTTTCCTTTCATCAGGCGGTATCCCATATCTATGCTTGCTTTGACAGCAAGAATCGCCTGCTCATCAGAGCCGCGCAGTATCGCAAACAGCTTTTCCACACAATTCTTTTCCGTCTCGGTTTTATAAAAATACGGGACTGGAAATTTAGCATTATCTTTCTGCAGCGGCTTTCTGTCGCCTAGCCGCTGCAAAAAATCCTGACTGAACGACTCTCCCAGTCTCTCCATGATATGGCGCATCCTGTATGCGCCAACTGCCTTTCGCCTTTTTATGATGTCGTTTAAGTCCTGCGGCGACCATCCGAGCAGGGCAGCCAACTCCTTTTGTTTGACGCCGGTCGCCTTTTTGTAGTCGTTCAAGGAATCAACAACGATCTCTTCAAACGGCTTTTTCATATCGGCATTAAATACACTTTTCAGAGGATTTACAATTCTTTATATAGTGTATTTTATGCTTGACAAAATACATTCATTAGTGTATTTAAGGGAAATCAAAAAACCGTTGTTTTGTCCACTGAAATCCCTACGCAAAACGATTGCCATGATATTGACGGCAACCCGATAAAGAAGGTGAAAAGGTTTTTCAACGGCAGGGAGAAAAAAGAAGTGCAGAAGGCGATAAGGATTTTAGAGGCGCTGTTTCAGTAAGCGAACGTAATCCTGCGATAGCAAGCCTATTAAAGAAAAGAGCCAGAAAAGATAGTCGGTGAATGGAAGGAGATGAAGAGATTAAGTAAGAAGGGGCAATGGCAAAGAAACATTGGATATTATCCGTTTTGTTTATTGCTTTATGTATCACAGCCGTTTATGCAATGTCTGCGCTTCAAGAAGATACGCGGGCGCCGCAGGAAAAACAGCAGGGCCGGCGAATCTTGTCTCCGGTTTTTTTAACAAACAATTTGAAAATGCGGGATGAAGTCGACACTTTTGAGCGTGCAGAAACTATCTATGCAGTGGTAACCGGCGTTAAAGAAAAAGGGGAGCATCTGCTTGAAGCCAAATGGCTTGACATGAGCGGTGAAATAAAGCAGAAATCCCGCTATAGATTTAATGTAGCTTCCGTTCCTGTTGACGCATGGGTTACATGGGAACGCGACCCTGGTGTAGGAGGCAGGATGTTTTCAAATTGGGATATGTTTGCCGTTTCTGGCCTGTTTACGGTGAAAATATATCTTGATAAAAAACTGATTGCCGAAAAGCAGTTTTATATTCAATGAAATAAAGGAGGTAAGGCAAATGAGGGTGATTAAAGGGTTGCCGATTATTATGTTAGCCGTTTTCTTGGGGCTGGCAGGAATAAGCTGTGATCAACTAAAGAAAATGAAAGAAACAAGCTCAAGCGGAGGTTCAAGTTCATCTGGCGGGGGTTCATCGGATTGTGGTCAAGCAAGTGATACTTGTATCACTGGCACAGCAGCCTTGAATAACGCAGGGCTTTCCGGTGTTACAATATCTTTAAGCGGTTATGACTCTGCAACTACCACCACTGATGCCAGCGGAAACTATTCTTTCAGGAATCTAAAAACAAGTAGCGCTTCTTATAGCACGTACTATGTAACCCCTGCCAAGACAGGATATACCTTTTATTATGGAGGATATGAGACTATAGGTCTTAATTACGTTGGTGTAACTTTTGTTGCTGCTGGGCAGGCGGCCATAGGAATAAATTTTGCTGCCGCTGCTAATGGCAGTATCTCCGGCAAGGTAACTTTGAATGGCGCCGGGTTTTCTGGCGTTACTATCTCCTTAAGCGGTAATTCTTATGCAACTACCACCACTGATGCCGGCGGAAACTATTCCTTCAGCAATTTAAAGACGAAAGCCTCTTCTACCACTTATTATTATGTAACCCCTGCCAAGACAGGATATACCTTTTCTCCTTCAAAAAGTACGGTAGCTTTCAGCAGCAGCGGGGGACAGTCCACGGGAGTGAATTTTACTGCAACATAGAGGAATAATAGGGGCGTCTGCCGGTTCAATTTTGCAAATTGAACCGGCAACAAAAGACCTCATAGGAGGGAAAAATGAAAAAAACTATTATTTTCTCATGCTTGTTTATGGTGTTTCTGAGCTTAACGCTGATATCGTGCGATCTTGCAAAAAAGGATAAAGGTTCGTCAAGCAGCAGCGGGAGTTCCAGCGGGGGCGGGGGAAGCTCGCCTGCGACCGTCCCGTCTGCGCCGAGGCTCGATCATGTTCAGTGTCTTTATGAGAATGGCAGTTGGAAATTGGGAGGAGCATGGGACGACGTCAGCGGAGCGACTTCGTATAACATATACTATGTTACTGCCTATCAGTCGTCCCCGGATGTAATTAAAAACACGGGCACTAAGATAGCCGGAGTCTCCTCAAGCGACTATTACACGTTCAATCCAAGCTACCATTCGAATTCCTATGTCATCACCGCGGTCAACTCCGCAGGCGAAAGCGCTGCCAGCAACGTGGTTGATGCCACATGCGGTGGTTAACGTGGTGCAATCCAACAAATATAATAAAGGAGGACAAAAATGTTTTCAAAAAAAGTTTTAAGAATAGGTTTAATGGCAGTTGCGTTAATGTCATGTTCAATGGTTACTTTAGCCGAGGAGAAAAAAGATGAAAAGAAATCAGAAATATTTATTTCAGCCTTACAAACTCCTCCCCCAGGCTATATTGTTGAAAAGAGTTTTGGAAGTAATGGAACGATTAGCTCCTACACTGCTTTTAGTTTCATAACGTCTAACGATATTATTAAAGCAATGGACAAGGCAGAGCAGTTATTAAAAGAGAAAATCAGGGAAATGGGCGGAAATGCTGTGCTCGCCGAAAAAATCAATACGCAAGTGACAGGTAATGATGGAAACAAGCTCTTTGTAATTATACAAGGAGAGTTTGTGATTTTGAAGCCTGCCGGCAAATAAAAAAGGGGAGTATTTCTCTTTCAAAGAGAAAGGAGGATATTGTGATATGAAAACAAACCGTATCATGCTTGCTGTTATGCTTCTATTGTGTTTCTCGCTTGCAACCGGATGTAGTTCTATACTTGTGGAGTCGTATCCGCCGGGTGCAAAAATTATAATTGATGGTGTTGCGACGGGCGAAAGAACGCCATCCAGGTATTCTGTGCGGCAGTTTGACACAGGATATCACACGGTATCGGTAGAGAAGGACGGATATAAAAAACCGAATCCGCAGGGATTTAAGATAGGAATATCTGTAGGGGACATTATATGGAGTATATTGCCTCCAGTTTTGTTCAAAAATCTGTTTCACACCCGCTGGAAGGATGTATCACATAGCCCGAATCCTTTTGAGTTAATAGAAACAGAACAGCAACCATCAAAAGAAGGGGCGGCGCAATCATCAAAAGAGGGAACAGAGCAACCCTCAAAAGATGGGTCAGCGGCAACTCCAAGCGCGGGGAGATGGAGATAATAGCAGAAGAAAACTTTGGGGGTCAGCAAGGGGCAGGGGTTATTTTCTTATTTGTCTGCGGGATGATGAGGTGATGATAATAATCTATGCCACAACTCTATGGAACGAGATACCGGAGAAGGCAGAGGAAACTCCTTCTTCTGCGGAGGCTTCCGCTTCTTTTGCAGATTTAAAGAGAGATTCAACGGTGTTTCCGATGTTTACAGCGGCCTTTCCGGGGATGCTCCTCGTGCCGCATTTGGGGCATATATATGCCGAGACATTTTCAACATCTGCATAAAAACCTTCTCTCTCAAAATGGAGGGTAGTTTTCTTGAGTTCCATGATGGTATGACATTCGGGGCATGGTTTTTCTTTCTTCATCGGTTTTTACCTCTTTCTGATTTGGAAGTTAGCCCATAATTTGCTATCAGGTATATAGGCTGTGATAATATCTATTTCTTCCTCACATGAATAATCTACTACAACATGGAGAGGGATGTCAAAGTTTAACATGGAAAATATGAGGTAACGCTTACGTTCAGGGTATTCCTCAATGACCTTTCCGTGTTCAATGCAATATAAGATGTCATTGACGGATATGCCGTCTTTGAAGGATTCAATCATGGCATGGTCTGTTATAGTGAAGTTGCCTGTTTTGACCTTTGCCCTTATTTGCTCTATATCCATTGTGGAGAGTTTATTAAGATAAGTTTGCCAAGTCAAGGGCAAAGTCCATACTGCAGAAAGGTTAAGAGTATCTTTTATCTCTATCCCACAAACGAACAACTGCTCGCCGGTGTCCTCGTATCCATATTCCTGCCCCTGTTTATATGGTCGTCTATCTCTGCGGCGCAGCCTATCATCCTGCCGAAGAGGAATGTGTTAAATGCCGCTGTTTCAACTTCTTTTTCAGAAATCTTGCCTGCCTTGAACGGCTCCCACACCATCTTCAAAAGTATCACCGCTATGACTGCGTCAATATTTACGCAGTAAACATTCTCGCTCACCTTGTTGTCAAAGAGCGACTGAACAAGGTTGTGATAGAAATCAAAGAACACATTGTATATGCCTTTTTCTTCAAAGAGGCTGTTTACAAACCGTTCTCTCGGGTCGTAATTTACCGCCTTGCCTTTAAACACAGGATGGTTAACGCACGGCACCTTCATATATTCAATATTGCCTGCGGCCTTTTCCTTTGCCTTGTATTTGCCGTACCATTTTGCGTATTCATCGGCAACGACCTTGAGGTTCAGGCCGTGTTTTTTGTCGGCAGGCGATTTCAGATTTTTATCTTTGAATCTGTCAATCAAAAACGCAATGGCCTCGTATCCGTTTCCGCCGTGGGCAAAACCGGTGTGGGTGAGGAATCCGATAAACGCCTTGTTTATCTGAACCCTTGCGGGGTCTTCAGGCCCGTCAGCGCTCACGCCGCCTTTGCAGCCTTGAGCCGATATGGTGCCGGGTCCGTTGGAGATAAGAAGTCCGAGCAGCATGGAAAACTCAAGGAGCTCGTCCGCTGCGGGCTTGCGTCCGATGAGGGCAAGGAATGCAACTTCGGTGAAACTCCACTTCTCGATTATTTCTTTACCGCTTATGCCGCAGAATTTATCTTTTTCATGCTTGGAAGAATGGACGCTTGCCGCAACAAATGTCGAAAAGACCCGTGAATACCACGGCAGATTGATTATGGTCGCCTTGGATATCTTTCTTCTCATCAGGGCTGACCATCCTAATGTCATCCAGATTGCTGCCAGCAACGCATCGGACGAAGGCTTGCCACCTGCGGCTTCTTTGACGAATTTTATAAATACGGATTTGTCGCCTGCCTGTGCAAACATTGTAGGCGCAAGGGCATCGTCCTTTGCCGCCTTGAAAGAATCTTTTTGTTCCAGTTTCAACCCTTTCAATATGCCGGAATAGTCAAAACTATCTGTAGGATTTTGAATCTTTGTATGCTGGAATAATTCCAAGAGCAGAGAAGCGGCATTGACAGCATTCTTCACCCTGCCTTTGCCCATAATAGCTACGGCAGAGGCAAGCGCGGTGTTGGGAGAACTCTCCGCCTCACGCGCCGCATCAGCAGCAGCAAGCGCAGCGTCTCCGTACATGTTCACATAAGCATTAAACGCAAGATTCGCAAGGGTTCTGCCGTAATCGTCAGGATAATCCTTGATAAGAGAAAATACAAGATTTTCTTCCAGCGATTTCTTTGATGCATCAAGCAAAGAGACATTGTAAATCTTTGTCAACTGCGTCTTTGCATCCATCATGGAGGCGCCGCTGGCGTCTTTCATGCTCTGTCTCGGATACTGCACGCCAATCTGCTTGCTGATTATCTCTATCTGCTCGGCATAAGGCTCAATCGCCTTTATCACCGGCGCATCAAGTTCCTTAGGCAGTTTAAGCCCCTGACTGTTTCCGAACCAGCACTTCAGCGAAAGGTCTCCCTTTGGCTCAAAATCAGGCTTTATCTTGTTCAACTCCATGACCTTGGTGAGCGCCTCAGGGATGTGCGCGATATTGGTGACAACCGCGCCCTTTTTGCTGAACACGGGATTTTCCGGCGTATAAATATCTTTTACCCCGAAATAATCCATGAACCATTTTTCCTTTGCCCGCGCGTCATCGCCTGAGCCTGCGAGAGAGCCTGCGTGTCCGCACGCCTTGGTCAGCTTTGCCTTCCACCGTCCCACTACGCATGCGACTGTGGGCTTGTTTATCTCAAGGCCGCGCTCATAATAGCCGCCCGGCTCAACATATATAATTGCCCCCTTGCTCCTCTCATCATTATCAAGGGCGTGGAAAAATTCCTTTGGCGCAAAATGTATATACACATCCTTACCGCTGGATATGGAGGTTGTTGTGCCCCAGCCTTTGGTAAGGAGATAGGTGGCGATAGTTGTTGTGAAGTTGCCGGAATTGGAAAAGATAGCTATAGAGCCTTTTACAAGAGACTCCTCAGGTTTATTGCCGCCCAGTGCGCCGCCGATTCTCACATGGTTCCATGCGTCAGCCACGCCGAGGCAGTTGCCGCCGAACACATCAATGCCGTTCGTTTGACAAATCGCTCTGATGGTTCTGGCATCCTTTATAGATATTTTTTCGGTAAGGATAATTACCTTTTTCAAATCGGGATTTTGCCTGACCACTTCAGCTACGCCATCTTTAACGCCTGAAGGAGGAAGATAGATGACAGTGGTATTGAACTTAAGGCCTTTGGCCCGCGCCTCTTTTATAGAATTATAAACCGGAATCAGCCCCAGCTTGGTCTCCAGTGTTTGCCCCGACCTGCCCGGCCCTGTGCCGAACACCACATTGCCGCCCGAATATTCATGGCTTACCGGCGTAACGGCCTTGCTCTCATTGCCGAGAATATTCAGGACACATACTCTGTCTTCTTTTGTTGCCATCTCTTTTAGCGAGTTAATTCCTACATAGTATGGAAATTTTTTGACTCCTGATTTGTGCATAATGCCCCCGTTATCCGTGACCGTTTAAAGACCGTTACCCGTGACTGTAGTCCGTGTCCGTGTTTATATTTTACGGTCACGGTAAACGGACACGACTCACGGTAATTATATTCCCATCTTCTCCTTCAACTGTTTCCGTCCCTCTTTTTCCATCCACTCATCGGTTTTGAGCGCGTAGTTCACAACCTCGGACATGGCGCTGTCAAAGCCGAAAAATCTATAGGGCAGGCCAAGGGATTCCACCGTATCTTTCATATATGCCATACCGCGGATTAAATTCGGACCGCCTCTGCCCACGACTACATAGATAGGTTTTGCACCGTAGGTCTGGAAATACCAGCGAAGCGCATCTGCCATTGCGCGGAAGGTTTCGTAAATATCCGTATTGTTCGCCTTGCCGCCGATGATGAAAAGCACATTAGACTGGCCGAGCCAATATTTAAATACGATCTTGGAAATCTCCAGCATCTTTGTGTATGGAGGGTTTCCGCCAAAGTCGGAAGAAATTGTCGCCCGCTCTCCGAGCAGTTCCGTGACTAATGCATTTGCGCCGCCGCCGAATGTGGGCGCGGTGATGGCGCCTTTTTCATTTATCACAAACACATCGCTCTGTCCCTGATATGTTCGCAACTGATTTATCTCCTGCTCAAACTCGGAATAGTCGGAGGCGAATAAATGAGCGGGCAGTTCAAGCCTTTTCCATGCCGGGTCGTCTATGTCAAATGAGCATTTGAAATCGCACGCAACCGGAACGAGCCTTCCTGCGCTGTCGGGAGACATGCGGATAGGATTCAGTTCCAGCACATTCATGCCATAATGGTTGTAGAGTGTCCAGAGTTTGGGAAGGTTTTGCACGAGAGAACTGATAATCTCGCTTGGCGCGCCGAGTTCTTCCAGCGCATTTGCGATATGAAACGATTTGAGGCCCGTGAGCGGGTCAAACGGAACTTCTTTTATTTTATCTTTAGTGAGTTCCTCGATATCCACGCCGCCGTGATGGGTGATGGTCATGGTCGGCGCGCGGAATACAGTGCTTTCCGACAGGGAAAAGTAAACCTCATGTTTTGCAGGCACGCCGCCTTCAAAGGTAACGCCGTCCGCTTTTGAAGTTCCGGCGGGATGTTTTGCAAAATAGAGCCTCTCTTTTTCCTGAAGCGCAGTAGTTATGTCGCTTGCCTTGCCGATAAGCCCTGATTTGCCTTTCTTGCCCACGCCGCCTTTGAAAATGGGCTTTATAAAGACCTGCCCCTTTTTCTTTATAAGCTCTTTTATCTCATCAACGCTGGCCTCGGGTCCAAGCACATCAGCGCACGGAAACTCAACCCGTCTTAATAATTTACCGCCCCATAGTAAACCGGTAAGCTGCATAACTACCTCCGTTAAATATTTACGATACTCACCGGCGCACCGTTTTTGTGCGCCCTGCGTATTGATTCGTGAGAAGATTTTTATCTGTATGTCAAAGTATATTTTTCCGGATTATCTAAAATTTCCGTAGATAAATCCACGTCCAATCTTGGCCAGTATAAATGACGATTATGAATAATTTCTACATCAATTATGGACGATACATTTGCATCTTTGAACCACGGATATTCATTAAAAGAAACAAAGTATTCTTTCTCTTTCAAAAATATCCAGAATCCATGTTCTGAAATATTAGTTATTTCCGGTTTTGAAATGTTCTTTCCATTTTTAATGATTTCATTTTTACGCCTCTCTATAATTTTCTGTAAAGAATTTAATTGAGTTTTGGAAAAACCGGAATAATTAACCAATGCGATAGTAGGCTCTAACCAAAACTTTGCTTCTCCCTCATGAGAAATAACATGGACATGAATTCTATTTTCTTCTTTAGAGAAAAAGTGGAACCGGTATTTTTCCGTGCCGTCAGGAGTTTCCTCCTGACGGCAGTATATTCTGTCATGCCCGAATGCTTCTGTCGGGCATCCAGTCTTTTATCTTTATCTTTTAATACTGGATTCCCGCCAGAAACCTGCGGGAATGACGGCGCAGGGATATTTTTGTTTTATGTCTATTCTATTTTGAGACAGTTAATAATTTATCAAATACCGTCAATTATCGCATTCAAGGTTGCGCTTGGGCGCATTGCCTTTGATGTCTTTTCCTGATTTGGGCGATAATAGCCGCCGATATCCTGAGGTTTTCCCTGTGCGCCGTTCAATTCAGCGATAATCTTTGCCTCATTGTCTGCAAGCTGCTTTGCCGTTTTGGCAAAACGTTTTTGAATTTCCGTATCTTTGGTCTGTTCTGCCAGCGCCTGCGCCCAGTATAAAGCGAGATAAAAATGGCTTCCCCGGTTATCCAGTTCGCCTACTTTACGGGCAGGAGACCTGTTGTTATCCAGTATCTTGCCATTTGCCTGATCCAACGTGTCTGCCAGCGCCAGCGCCTTTTTATTTTTGAATGTATTTGCCAGATGCTCCAATGATACGGCAAGGGCGAGAAATTCGCCAAGGGAATCCCATCTCAGATACCCTTGTTCCAGGAATTGCTGGACATGTTTTGGCGCTGAGCCGCCTGCGCCTGTCTCAAAAAGTCCTCCGCCCTGCATAAGAGGCACAATGGAGAGCATCTTTGCGCTTGTGCCAAGTTCCAGAATCGGAAAGAGGTCAGTTAGATAATCACGGAGCACATTGCCTGTGACAGAAATCGTATCTTTCCCCGCTCTTATACGCTCCAGTGAGAAACGGGTGGCTTCTTCAGGCGACATGATTTTTATTTCCAGACCGTTAGTATCGTGGTTCTTCAGGTATTGATTGACCTTTTCTATTATCTGTGCATCGTGCGCCCTTTTTTGGTCTAACCAGAAAACAGCAGGCGCTCCGGTTGCCCGCGCCCTGGTAACCGCAAGTTTCACCCAGTCCTGTATGGGCGCATCTTTTGTCTGACATGCGCGGAAGATATCCCCTTCTTCAACCTTTTGTTCAAGCAATGTCTTGCCTGAAGCGTCAACTATGCGAATCGTTCCGTTTCCAGGGGATTTGAATGTCTTGTCGTGAGAGCCATACTCCTCTGCCTTTTGCGCCATAAGACCCACATTGGGAACGGTTCCCATTGTTCTGGGGTCAAATGCGCCATGTTTTTTGCAATCATCTATGACTACTTGATAGACGCCCGCATAACATCTGTCAGGTATCACTGCCTTGGTATCGTAAAGTTTGCCGTCAGTCCCCCACATTTTCCCTGACTCGCGAATCATGGCAGGCATGGATGCATCTATAATCACATCACTTGGCACATGCAGATTGGTGATTCCTTTATCCGAGTTCACCATCGCAAGTTCAGGCCGATTCTTATAGCATGCCTTAATGTCCGCCTCTATCTCCGCTTTTTTAGCTTCCGGCAGCTTCGTGATTTTCGCGTAAAGGTCGCCCAGACCATTGTTAACATCAACGCCGAGTTCTTTAATAACAGCCGCATGTTTTTCGAAAACATCTTTGAAGAAAACAGAAACCGCATGACCGAACATGATTGGGTCGGAGACCTTCATCATTGTTGCCTTGAGGTGTAAAGAGAACAGCACACCGCTCTTTTTTGCGTCTTCAATCTGCTCTTCAAAGAATTTACGCAATGCGTTGCGGCTCATAACACAGGCGTCAATAACTTCGCCGGCCTTAAGGGTCATCTTTTCCTTGAGGACTGTGGTTTTTCCGTCATTGCCTACAAATGCTATCTTGACCGGCCCTGCTTCGGACACGGTAACGGATTTTTCAGAGCCGTAGAAATCGCCGCTATTCATGTGCGCAACGTGGGTCTTAGAGTCCTTGCTCCATGCGCCCATTTTGTGCGGGTTCTTTTTTGCGTAATTTTTTACCGAGGCCGACGCCCTGCGATCCGAATTTCCTTCCCTCAAAACAGGGTTGACCGCGCTTCCCAGAACCTTGCCGTATCTGGCCTTAATCTCTTTCTCATTATCATTTTTCGGCTCCTCCGGATAGTCCGGGACTTTATAACCCTGCGACTGAAGTTCTTTTATGGCAGATTTCAACTGGGGAATGGAAGCGCTGATGTTCGGCAGTTTGATGATATTGGCCTCAGGAGTCAGCGTGAGTTCGCCCAATTGGGCCAGATGGTCGGGTATCCTTTGACTACCGGTCAGGTTTTCGGGAAAATTCGCAATAATCCTGCCTGCAAGAGAGATGTCCCTTGTCTCAACATCAATGCCGGCTGTCTTTGTAAATGCCTTGATTATAGGAAGCAAAGAGTAGGTTGCCAGCGCAGGCGCTTCGTCGGTTGCCGTATAGATAATCTTCATTGACATACATTCCTCCTGTTTGTTTTCTTAATTTTTGTCTTTTCGGCATGTGTTCGCCGCAGTTATCGGCAAATTTTTTGAGGCATTAACTAAACCAAATTTTCTGCGTTTTGTCAAGCATTTTTGTGCAGAAAAATCTCCTTGACACTGTAGTTGTTTCTGTATACAGTATACAATATAACGTTATAGCGTTTTTGCGTTGATTGTGTCAGCTTCTGTGCTATAACACTACAAACGCAATAACTCAATCAGGGAGGTGATATGGCCAGTAAGAAGATAACCATCGTTGGTGCTGGGAATGTAGGCGCGCATGCCGCTGTATGGGCTGCAATAAAGGAATTAGGGGATATAGTCTTAATAGATGTTATTGAAGGTGTTCCGCAGGGGAAAGCCCTTGACCTGACTGAAGCCTTGCCTGTTGAAGGTTTTGATTCAAGGATAACCGGGACAAACGATTATAAGGATACCGCAAATTCAGATGTTGTGATTATAACAGCAGGCATTGCAAGGAAGCCCGGGATGAGCAGGAGTGATTTAATCAACACGAATACAGGGATTGTCAAGGGTGTTACCGAGCAGATTGTTAAATATTCTCCGAATGCAATCATAATAGTTGTTACAAACCCGCTGGATGTTATGGTCTATGTGGCATGGAAGGTTAGCGGTTTTCCAAAAAACAGTGTTATCGGCATGGCAGGCGCATTGGATGCAGCAAGGCTCAAATCGTTTATTGCAATGGAACTTGATGTGTCTGTTGAAGATGTCCACGCAATGGTGATAGGCGGTCATGCTGATGAGATGGTTCCTCTGCCGAGATATTCTACGGTTTCAGGCATTCCAATAACGCAACTTATTAAGAAAGACCGGATTGACGCCATCATGGAACGGACAAAAAAAGCGGGGGGTGAAATCGTCGGTTTATTGAAAACAGGGAGCGCATTTTACGCTCCATCAGCCGCTGTTATTGAAATGGCAGAGTCCATTATAAGAGATAAAAAAAGGATTATACCCTGCGCCGCATACTGTGAAGGGAAATATGGAGTAAACGGTATATTTGTCGGCGTGCCTGTGAAACTCGGAAGCGGCGGCGTTGAAGATATTATAGAGATTGAACTGAATAAAGAGGAAAAGGCTCAATTTGACAATTCGGTTTTGGCGATCAAGAAATTGATAGAGGAGATAAAGATATAGAGGCGATAGGCTATGGGCTATAGGCGATAGGTTATAAATTGTGGTTGTTTTCCTATTGCCCAGTGCCTCTTGCCTATAGCCTGTATTTATTATGCGTCATATTTCAACATCAGAAATAACCTCAAAGGTCAAAGAACTCTGCATCAGGGCTGCCTGTGATCTGGGCAATGATGTTGTATTTGTTTTAAAGGAGTTTAGAGGAAGAGAGGAGTCTCCTCTTGGTAAAGAGGTGCTTGACCAGATTATTGAAAACGCTGAGATTGCACTAAAAGAAGATGCGCCCATGTGCCAGGATACAGGCATAGCGGTATTTTTTGTTGAAATAGGCCGCAATGCCGTAATAGATGGTTCTTTGGATGATGCGATAAATGAAGGGGTAAGGCAGGGATATAAAGAAGGTTATTTAAGAAAATCCGTCTGTCATCCGCTTACAAGGAAAAACACAGGTGATAATACACCGTCCATTATTCATACAAGGATTGTTGATGGAGACAAGGTTAAGATAACCATTGCGCCCAAAGGCGCTGGGAGCGAGAATATGAGCAGGCTTGCAATGTTGAAGCCGTCTCAAGGTTTGCCGGCGATAAAAGATTTTGTGATAAATACAGTGAAAGAGGCAGGCGGCAACCCTTGCCCGCCGATTATTCTGGGCATTGGCATAGGTGGAAATTTTGAAAAGAGCGCGCTGCTTGCAAAAGAGGCGCTTTTAAGAAATGTCGGGACGCCAAATTCCGAGAGGGAATTAGATGCATTGGAGAAGGAATTATTGGAAGAAATAAATAATCTCGGCATTGGCCCAATGGGTTTTGGGGGAAGGACAACCGCTTTGGCTGTTCATATAAAAACAGCGCCGTGCCACATCGCAAGCCTGCCGGTTGCAGTGAATGTCCAGTGCCATGCAGCAAGGCATAAGGAGGCAGTAATTTAAAGGCTGGCAATAGGCACTGGGCGATAGGCTATAGGAAAACATTACCCAATAAAGACAAAAACCCATAGCCCATAGCCTATAGCCTGTATTTTTATGACTCAGCCAATCAAAATAACACCGCCATTAACCGATAAGGACGTGGAGAAACTCAATGCCGGGGATAAGGTTTTGATAACCGGCGTTCTCTATACAGCCAGGGATGCCGCGCATAAGAGGCTTATTGAACTTTTGGATAAAGGTGAAAATCTGCCGTTTGATGTCAAGGGGCAGTTGATTTATTATGTAGGCCCCACGCCTCCCAAACCGGGACAGGTGATAGGTTCGGCAGGGCCGACCACCAGCGGGAGGATGGACGCATATACGCCGAGGCTTTTAGATCTTGGTTTGAAAGGGACAATCGGCAAAGGGCAACGTTCACAGGAAGTAGTTGAGGCTATGAAAAAATACAAGGCTGTCTATCTTGCGGCAGTTGGCGGCGCAGCAGCGCTCATTGCAAAGACCATAAAAAAGGCAGAGATTGTGGCGTATGAAGATTTAGGGCCGGAGGCAATACAAAGGCTTGAAGTTAAGGATTTTCCGGCGATTGTGGTAAATGATATTTATGGAAATGATCTGTGCAAGATAGGGGTGGAAAGATACAGGCGATAGGCTATGGGCTAAAGGCTATAGGATAAAAGAATATGCAAATAAAATTAACTAAAGAAAATTTACAAAGCGAATTTGTAAAACTCGTTGAAAGGATAAGCGGCGAGGAACTGGCAAACTGCTACCAGTGCGGCAACTGCACAGGGGGATGTCCTGTGTCGTATGCAATGGACTTCGGGCCGAGAGAGATAATAAGGCTTTTGCAATTGGGGCAGGAAGATACGGTTCAAAAGGCAAACTCTCCGTGGCTCTGCGTTGGATGCCTTCAGTGTTACTGCAGATGCCCGAAAGGCGTAAGCGCCGCAAAGATTTTAGAGGCATTAAGGCAGATAACCTTACGCAGCGGAGAAGACCACGAAGCGATTAAAGAGATTCCGTTCCCGTTTTTGAAAAATGCCCCGCAGCAGGCGATTGTGTGCGGGTTAGAGAAAGGCCGTGATGCGTGTGCCTATGAGAAGCCGTTATACGTGTGCGTTATACGTGAGCGTGAAAAAACAAAATCTTTTACGTATAACGCATCACGCACACGCATCACGGTTTTTAATACGCATCACGTATAACGTTCACGCATAACGGCATTCAATATGAAAATACCATACTATCCCGGCTGCACCTTAAATACCGTTGCCAAAGGATTTGACGTATCGGCAAGAGAGTCTGCTGTTCTTTTGGGTTTTGAGTTAAAGGAACTCAGCCAGTGGAATTGCTGCGGTGCGACATTTCCGCTTACGCCTGACAATGTCATGGGGCTAACTGCGCCGACAAAGGTGTTGAGCAATGCAAAGAAAGAAGGGGATACTGTAACTACTCTCTGTTCTGTTTGCTATAATGTTTTGAAACGCACCAATAAAGTTGTGCGTGATGATAAGGAAAGACGCAGTGTAGTAAACAGTTTTATTCAGGAAGAATATGACGGCAGTCTGAATGTAATTCATTATCTTGAGGTTTTAAGGGATAAGGTAGGTTTTGATAAAATCAAGGCGGCTGTAAAAAGACCGCTCAAGGGAATCAAGGCAGGCGCATATTACGGCTGTATGCTTTTGAGACCGTTTGAAGACATAGGCATAGACAAGGCAGAGGCGCCTACTATATTTGAGGATTTGCTGAAGGCGCTTGGCTGTGAACCTATTGAGTTTCCGAACAAGATAGAATGCTGCGGCGCGCATCTGGCGATGGGGAATGAGGATGTTGTTACCAAACTTTCAGGAAATGTATTGAGTTCAGCGAAAAATAAAGGCGCAGAGATGATTGTAACAAGTTGTCCATTGTGTCAGTATAATCTGGAAAAAAGTCAGAAAAAACTTGCAGAAGGTACTGGAAATTTGCAGATGCCCATTTTATATTTCACGCAGCTTTTAGGATTGACTCTTGGGCAGGATGAAGGGAGTCTTGGGCTGGAGAAGAATTTATTTGATGTGAGGGCACTTTTAAAAGAAAAGGGGATTTGAGGATGGCGAGATTTTTCTCTCCGACAGTTAAAGATATTAAAAATCATGTTAAGAAGTCTGAGAAAGAATCTCGGGAGTGGGATAAGACTTATTCTGAGTGTTTAAATGATATATGTAAAAAAGGCATACGTAAAATCAATGAAAAAGATATCTCAATAATCAAAAAGTTTTTATGGGATTGGGGGAAGATGGCGAGAGTATTGGGTAAACGAAAAAGATGGAAAAGCAAGTTACCAAATGTAATTCGTGGCCTTTGTCGGCAATTAGAGAAATTTAGGAAGTTACGGTTAGAAAATAGCGATATAAAGAAGTATGAAGTCGAAATCTTTAAATGTTATAAAAAGATTGAGGAAATAATAGGACCTACATCAACCGCCAAAGTTTTACATTTGATATGCCCAAACTTTTTTCCCATTTGGGATAGCAAGATTAGAGACAACGCAGGAGTTAATGAGAAAGCAGAAGGCTATTTTAACTTCATAGAAAGAAATAAAGAATTTATCGTTAAATATAATGATATTTTGGAAAAGTTGGCGAAGGAATACAAAAAGCCAAAAGTGAAGATTGTTGATGAATGCCTATATGGGAAACAAGAAGCGTAGTCAAGCATGGTGGGCTTTGCCCACCATGCCAGTCAAGGGAGGTCAACAATATGAAATTAGAATATAATGCCAAAATATTGCCCGATGGACATCTCTCACTGCCTGACGGCGTAAAGAAGAGGCTGCATCTTAAGTCAGATGATGTTGTAAAGATTACTGTTACAAAGGAAGATATTAAAAGACCTTCCGAAAAGTTTTTGGCAACCTTCGGCTCATGGGATGACAAACGGACGGCGGAAGAGATTATCGCAGATATATATGGAAGCAGAAAATCACGAGGAGTAGGTATATCCTTATGAAATATCTCCTTGATACTAATATCTGTATTTATTGGTTTAAGGGAGATAGGAATATTAAAGATAGACTTTCGCAGATAGACTTTTCGCAGGTTTTCATTTCAGAGATTACAATAGCAGAATTGTTTTATGGCGCATATAGGTCTTCTCAAAAAGATGCCAATCTGAAACGGGTTAAAGATTTTATGGCAGAAATAAATACAGTATGGCTGGATGAATATTCGTTGGAAAGGTTTGGAAAGACAAAGGCTGAATTAGCCAATAACGGAAATCTGATTGATGATTTTGACATAATGATTGCAAGCGAGGCGCTTTGCAATGATTGTGTTTTAATCACGAATAATGTTGAGCATTTTAAAAGAATTCAAGGGTTGACCATAGAAAATTGGAAGCAATAAAGTAGGAGTCTTTTATGCCGCGTATAGGCGTATTTGTCTGCCAGTGCGGGACAAACATAGCATCCACTGTTGACACCAAAAAGGTCGCAGATGCGATGGCGAAACTTCCGGGTGTTGTTTATACCGCTGACTATAAGTTTATGTGTTCCGCGCCGGGGCAGGATAATCTTAAAGAGATTGTGAAAAAGCACAAACTTGATGGCGTTATTGTGTCTGCATGTTCTCCGCACATGCACGAAAAGACTTTCAGAAAGGCGGTAGAGGCAGCAGGATTAAATCCCTACAAATGCGAGATTACCAATATCCGCGAGCAGTGCTCATGGGTTCATCATGACCCGACAAAGGCAGCAGGCACAGCAAAGAGCATTGACCTGACAAGGATGGTGATTGAGAGGCTCAAGAAAAATAAGTCTCTTTCAAAAATCAAGATACCGATAAAGAAAAAGGCATTGGTTATCGGCGGCGGCATTGCCGGCATTCAGGCGGCGCTTGATATTGCAGAAGGGGGCAGGCAGGTGATTCTTGTTGAACGAGAGCCGTCCATCGGCGGCAATATGGCAAAACTCTCCGAGACATTTCCAACAATGGACTGCTCCCAGTGCATTATGACGCCGAAGATGGTTGAGGCGTCACTCAATGAAAATATAACTATTCA
>CAZVZI010000002.1:0-2320 GCA_964631455.1 uncultured Thermodesulfobacteriota bacterium
AAAACTCAGGATTCCGAATTGGGAAAGGCTCTGGTATACAGGAGATGCATTCAGGTGCGGAATGACTGTTGATGAGATATTTGAGTTGTCAAAGATAGATAGATGGTTTTTGAATAATATAAAAGAAATCATAGAGTTTGAAGAAGGGATAAAAAATTGCGAAGGGCTTTCATCCGATGCATTGAGAATGGCAAAAGAGCTTGGATTTTCTGACAGGCGCATAGCCCAGCTTCTGTCAACAGGAAAGAAGTCAGGCGGCAAAAGGTGCGATGTTCTTTCCGGCAAAGATTTGGAAGCAAAAGAACATGAAACCAGAAAGAAAAGAATTGATGCCGGTATACTGCCTGTCTATAAAACAGTTGACACCTGCGGCGCAGAATTTGAGGCGCACACGCCGTATCTGTATTCAGCATATGAAAAACCGTTTTACAGGATTGTGGATAACGCCCCCGCCTTCGGCACCCCCTCTTTAACCCCCCTCAATCCCCCCTTTATTAAAGGGGGGACGAAAGGGGGGTTGGGGGGAGTTTCAGATTGTGAATCCAACCCCACCGACCGCAAAAAGGTCATGATCCTCGGTAGCGGGCCAAACAGAATCGGCCAGGGCATTGAGTTTGACTACTGTTGCGTCCATGCGTCATTTGCGCTAAAGGAAGAAGGTATTGAGACCATTATGGTCAACTGTAATCCTGAGACGGTTTCTACAGATTACGATACATCGGACAGGCTCTACTTCGAGCCGCTTACATTTGAGGATGTGATGAACATAATTGAAAAAGAAAAACCATACGGCGTTATTGTCCAATTTGGAGGCCAGACTCCTCTGAAACTTGCTGTGCCTCTGGAAAAGGCCGGAGTGAAGATACTTGGCACATCGCCTGATTCCATTGACATCGCAGAGGATAGAGAAAGATTTGATAAGCTGCTTACAAAATTAAACCTAAAAAGGCCGGAAAGCGGCATTGCGCGTTCAGCCGACGAGTCAATCAAGGTTGCAGGAGAAATAGGTTACCCTGTGATGGTAAGGCCGTCTTATGTTCTGGGCGGCAGGGCAATGGAACTCGTTTATACTGAGGATAGCTTAAAAGGCTATATGACGCGGGCTGTCGAGGCCTCCCCTGAACATCCTGTGCTGATTGATAAATTCTTAAACAACGCAACAGAGGTGGATGTGGATTGCATCTCTGACGGCAAAGATGTTGTTATCGGCGGCATCATGGAGCATATTGAAGAGGCAGGCATCCATTCGGGCGATTCGGCCTGCTCCATACCGCCATACTCTCTTGATGTAAAAGTGATTGATGATATAAGAAAGCAGACAATAGCCCTTGCAAAGGAATTGAAGGTTATCGGCCTGATGAATGTGCAGTTTGCGGTAAAAGACAATGAGGTGTATATTCTTGAGGTGAACCCAAGGGCGTCACGGACAGCGCCGTTTGTGAGCAAGGCCATAGGCAAGCCGCTGGCAAAGATTGCGGCAAAGGTGATGCTCGGCAAGACGCTCAAAGAGCTTGGATTTACAAAAGAGGTTGCGCCGCAGCATACATCGGTCAAGGAATCAGTATTCCCATTCATAAAATTCCATGGTGTTGATACCATCCTCGGTCCTGAGATGAAATCAACCGGCGAGGTTATGGGTATAGATGCGGATTTCGGCAAGGCGTTCGCAAAGGCGCAAATTGCGGCAGGCACAAAACTGCCGCTTAATGGCAATGTATTTATCAGCGTAAAAGATGATGATAAAAAAGATATTGTGGAAGCAGCAAGGCAACTCTGCGATTTAGGGTTTAAAGTGATTGCCACAAGCGGCACTGCCGATTATCTGAAGGGCAAAGGAGTTGATGCAGAGCTTATTTATAAAGTAGGCGAGGGGAGGCCGCATATAGTGGACAGGATAAAGAGCGGCGAGATAGCAATGGTAATAAACACATCTTTCGGGGCCAAGGCTGTAGCTGATTCTTATTCCATAAGACGTTCAGCCCTCGTGTATAATGTTCCATATTTTACTACGGTTGCCGGCGCAAAGGCGGCAAGCCATGGGATCGCCTCATTGATAAAACAAGGATTGAAGGTGAAGCCGGTGCAGGAGTATCATAAAGCAGGGAATTAGGACATGCAGCTTTCTCAAATAATCACAACCCTCCTCAAACCTCTCACGTTTGCATCAAAAGATAACTTTGCCCATCTTGCTGCGATAAAGGACATCGAACCTCTTATTCAAAATCTCTGCAGCCGCGCATCATCTCTTCCCCTTTCAGACAGCGAAGCTGAAATAATCAAGAAACTGCAGAGCGCCTTTTCCGGCTTTGATTCTCTGCCT
>CAZVZI010000002.1:2330-3167 GCA_964631455.1 uncultured Thermodesulfobacteriota bacterium
AAGAGAGATAGGATTCAAAAGGCGTTGGAGATTGTTAAAGTAATCAGCAGTCAGTGGTCCGCGGTCAGTGTATTTGCTGAAAGCCGAAAGCTGAACCCTGAACACTACTCTTTGGATGAGATAAAAACCAGATTATCTAAACTCTCCACCCCTCTCAAAGATATTAAAGGCATTGGTCCGAAACTGGCGCAGGTGTTTGCAAAGAAAGACCTGAATACCCTGGAGGATGTTTTATATTGGCTGCCGATCAGATATGAAGACAGGCGGCATATAAAAAAAATCTCCCTGTTGCAGATTGGAGCAAAAGAGGTGGCATCAGGCGAGATAATGGCGCTGGGTGAGGTTTTTTACGGCAGGCGAAGGGTTTTTGAAATGAGCGTAAGCGACGGCAGCGGATATTTGAGATTAAAATGGTTTCACTACAGGCTTCCGCTTATGAAAAAGAAATATAATACCGGGCAGAAGCTGGTGGTTTATGGCGAGATTGGCATGTTTAACGGACAGAAAGAGATAATCCATCCTGATGTTGAAATCTTTGAAAAGGGCGAGGAATTAGACTCCATTAACTTCAATGCAATTGTGCCGATATATTCGCAAATAGGAAATATGCATCAAAAAACCATTAGAAAGATTATGAGGAATGTAGTTGATGAGTTTGTATGCCATGCAATCGGTTCAGTCCCGTCAAGTATCTTGAAACGATATGGGCTTATGGAATTGCCTGCCGCCATTGCAAAAGTTCATAAACCTACGGAAACTCCAAACTCCTCAAACTCATCAAGCTGGCTGCCGAGAAAAAGCCTTGTATTTGACGAACTGTTTTGCCTTGAAATGGGG
>CAZVZI010000002.1:3177-19600 GCA_964631455.1 uncultured Thermodesulfobacteriota bacterium
GGGAATAACGAAAAAGAAAGCGGCATTGCATTCAATGCCGATTCCACGCCGGTTGAAAATTTCAGGAGCATGCTGCCGTTTAAATTAACCGCAGCGCAGGAGAGGGTTCTTGCGGAAATAAAAAAAGATATGGCTGAGCCTCATCCCATGAACCGTTTGATACAGGGCGATGTCGGATGCGGCAAAACGGTTGTTGCGTTTATCGCCTGTCTCATTGCCGTTGAAAATGACTATCAATCCGCAATTATGGCGCCGACAGAAATACTCGCGGAACAGCACTATCTTAATATTCACAGATACATAGAAGACCTCGGCATAAAGATAGCCCTTTTAACCGGCAGTCTTGCTAAGTCTGAAAAGAAGGCAATTTTAAATGACATAAAAAACGGTGAGATAAATCTTGCTATCGGCACCCATGCCCTGATCCAGGGGGACGTGGAATTTAAAAAGCTCGGGCTTGTAATTGTGGACGAGCAGCACAGATTCGGCGTTATACAGAGGGCTCAATTGAAAAACAAAGGCATCAACCCCGATATATTAGTTATGACTGCTACGCCAATACCAAGAACGCTTGCCATGACAGTCTTCGGCGACCTTGATGTTTCAGTCATTGACGAACTTCCGCCGGGTAGGAGGCCGGTAAAGACAAAGGTCTTCAAAGAACGAGACAGGGCGCAGCTTTATAAACTTATCAGAGATGAGCTTGTAAAAGGGAGGCAGAGCTACATCGTCTACCCATTGATAGAAGAATCGGAGGAGCTTGATTTGCGGGATGCTACGAAAATGGCGGAGCATCTTCAGAAAGACATTTTTCCTGAACATAAGATTGCCCTGCTCCACGGAAGGATGAAGCCTGAAGAAAGAGAGGCCGTTATGAAGACGTTTAAGGCGCAGGAGACAAACATTCTTGTATCAACTACCGTCATAGAGGTGGGCATAGATGTGCCGAATGCGACGGTTATGGTCATAGAACATGCGGAGCGATTCGGTCTTTCTCAACTGCATCAGCTCCGGGGAAGGGTGGGGAGAGGAGGCCATGACTCACACTGCATTCTTCTTGCAGGCAGGGTCGGCTCTTTGGATACTTATCAAAGGCTCAAGGTGATGGAAGATACAAACGACGGTTTCAAAATCGCAGAAGAAGATTTAAAACTTCGCGGGCCTGGAGATTTTCTCGGCACCAGGCAATCCGGGCTTCCTGATTTCAGGATTGCCAATTTGCTGATTGATGCCTCAATCCTGCAGAAGGCGCGTGATGAGACGTTCAATATAATAAAAAACGACCCCGAGCTTTCAATGCCTGAACATGCTGTATTGAAGGAGATAGTAAAAGCAAGATGGAAGGGGAGAATGGAGCTGGCAGAAATTGGGTAAGGTATCGAAAAAAATAATTCAGATTTACAATAAATTAAGCCAAGGGGATGAAAAAGGTTTTTTATACTATTCTGCCTTTCTGCCATTATACCTTTTATCTCTTCTTTACGGCATAGGGGTTAGATTCGGATTTTTTCTTTACCGTATCGGAATATTTAAGACCAGACGGCTTGGCTGCAAGGTCATCTCTATCGGCAATATAACCGTAGGCGGAAGCGGCAAGACGCCTATGGCAATATTTCTTGCTGAGAAGTTGAAAGAAAAAGGTAAAAAGGTAGTTATCCTGAGCAGGGGATACAAGGGAAAGATAAAAGATATTGGTGTTGTCTCTGATGGAGAGAATTTACTCTTATATCCTGAGGATGCAGGAGATGAGCCGTATTTGATGGCCGCAAAGTTGAAGACAGTCCCTGTGATAGTCGGCAGAGACCGTTACACGACCGGTCTTTATGCCATTGAAAGATTCAAGCCCGATGTTATTATCCTTGATGACGGTTTTCAGCATATAAGGCTCCATAGGGATATGGATATTTTGCTTATAGATGGGGCAAGGGGATTCGGCAACGGCTATCTTTTTCCATTAGGCGTTTTAAGGGAGCAGTTAAAAGGACTTAAACGGGCATCGCTTATTATGATTAAAGAGTCAAATCCCCCTTTAATTCCCCCTTTGAAAAAGGGGGTTAATTATCCGACTATATCTTTTAACTATAAAGCCGGTGCAATTGTGAATCTGGCCAATAGCTCCAGACTGCCTATAGCTGTTCTGAAAAATAAAAAGATTGTTGCGCTCTCCGGCATAGCGGATCCAAAATCTTTTAAGCATACTTTGGAAGGGCTTGGAACATCGGTAATAAAAGAAATTGCCTACCCTGACCACCATGATTACACCGATAAAGATATACAAATAATTGTCGGAGAGGCAGAGGGCGCTGACATGGTAATTACTACTGCTAAGGATGCGGTAAAACTGAAGAGCCTTCCAATAGAGCATTTGCCAATTTATGCCCTTGATATAGAGGTAGACATAGAAAATTTAGAAATATCCTTATTATTTTATCGTATGGAACATAAGCTCGGCATGATTTAACGAGCCGTTTCCGTCTACAAATAACTTCAGGAGAAAAGGCTTCCTGGGCGGCAAAGAATTAAAACGCAGGTCAAAATATTCTATGACATAGCCGCTGTCTTGTTCTTTTACAGCAACTACCGGAAATCTGGCAAACCAAAGATATGTTTTTACGATCTCCAGATTTTCAACCTTTTCAACAATATCGCTTGCTTCGGTTCCCTGATTTAAGCCTTCAGGGACATGCTTTTTCTCAAACGAATTGAATGTTAAAACATTTTTCAGCGCATCAACATCAACCTGATAAAACCTTTTATCGTCCTCTATATACACAGACCATTTAAAAGGGGAGAGGGGGAGGGGGATCGCCTCAACTTTTTTGCTGATTATGCCAAGTTTTTGAGCTTCGGTCTTGGCGATTCCAATAGCAATGCCTCTCTCTACATATGCAATCCCAAGATAGACTATTATACAAGCAACAGAACCTAATGCCATAGCCTTTGCCCAATCTCGTTTGAACGTTATAATGATTAAAGGGATAAGCATTAGCGCTGTGAAATAAAAATCTATGATAAAAACAAGGTCAAGAGAGTATCTTTTGTCGCTGAAGGGGAAAAATATCTGGGTTCCGTAAGATGTAATGAGATCAAGGAAGATGTGGGTATATATGCCTAATAAAAACAGGCCAAAGATAGTTAGATAGCCTAACTGTTCTCTAAATCGCTTTATTGAACAGGCAATGCCGGCCATAATGGCGGCTATTATGAAGCTGCCAATAATAGAATGTGTAAATCCGCGGTGATATTTGAGATAAGCAATGGGCCCTGCGAGCCTTAAAGAAAAGTGGTCAATGTCAGGGATGAGCGCTGCCACAACAAGAATTATTGTGGCAAGCCTTCCAAATCTCTGATAAAATCCGGTTCTGGAAAGTATGGCGCCTGAAAGGGTGTGGGTTATCGGGTCCATATTGATTTCATGAAGGTGTGAGATGCATATTAGCACTAAAAAATTGCTTTGTGTAGTTTTTGTTTCTTATCTTTTAGTTTTGCCGACAAAGGCCATTGCAGACCTGTATGAATGGCAGGATGAAAAAGGGGATATTCATGTAGTTGATGATATACTTCTTGTTCCGCCGCAATATAAGGACAAGGCAAAAGTATTAAAGGCAAGGCCATCTGATAAGGTTATTCCTTCTCAACCTGCGCCGTTGCAAGAGCCGGCAACCCAAGAGGAACTTTATGGCAATTACCCTTTAGAATGGTGGAGGGCTAACTTCAATAAGAGAAAAGAAAAAATTACTGAACTTGAAAAAACTATTGAGGAACAGAAAACTTTTATGGCGGATTATGAACGAGGCAGGAGGCTTTATAAGCTATACAGCAAGGAAGATGTGGAGAAATACGAAACCTATAAAAAAGAGCTGCCTGATAATGAGAACAAACTGAACAAACTCAAAACAGATTTGGAGGAATTCAGACGCAAGGCTCAAACTCACGGCGTTCCAAGGTCAATCAGAGAATAATATGGCAAGCCATTTCAAAGATTTTTCCTGACAAACCCTATACCACTGCCAACTCAGCCGGAACAGCGTCATATATTTAAATATGCAAGATATGACATTAAAAAAGCAAAGCAATATGCCGATATTGTTATTGTTTCTTTCTTACACATCCCTGATAATCGGACATCATCCGCGCGATTCAGGGAATAGAGGAAATAGGGGAATATAATAAAGGTGAGGGGAAAATACTTTGAAAGGCTCTTTTAAGAAGGTTTTTAACCTTCTTAAATAATAGCTGTCATTTGACATAATATACATTATGCGACAAATAATTAAAGACCTAAAAGACAAACTCAAAAAAGAATGCGTCCGAGCTTTTCCTTTATCAGAGCGGTTTCAACGCCGCTGTCCATAAAACAGCAACGAACCCAACCATATAAGTGTCCGAGCTTTTCCTTTATCAGAGCGGTTTCAACTCTGCGCCAGCTCATCCCCGGTTATCGCCTTTGGGTTGTTGTGTCCGAGCTTTTCCTTTATCAGAGCGGTTTCAACCTATACAGGCGGCATAAATCTGAACGGCGAATACATGTGTCCGAGCTTTTCCTTTATCAGAGCGGTTTCAACAAATCTGCGTCATCCTCTCCTGCGGAGACATTACCAGTGTCCGAGCTTTTCCTTTATCAGAGCGGTTTCAACACAAAATACCAACGGCACAACAACAACAACAACAAAGTGTCCGAGCTTTTCCTTTATCAGAGCGGTTTCAACTCTATCTACTATGGTTATAGCATAGCGCATAATCATAGTGTCCGAGCTTTTCCTTTATCAGAGCGGTTTCAACGGTGTTACACGCACCGCATCCCTGAAAGACTAATACCCTGTGTCCGAGCTTTTCCTTTATCAGAGCGGTTTCAACAGAACAACCAAAATAATGATCCTCTGCCGCACCGTCAGGTGTCCGAGTTTTTCCTTTATCAGAGCGGTTTCAACAATAAACTTTTATTGGATGGTAAAGTGCATGGTGGAAGGTGTCCGAGCTTTTCCTTTATCAGAGCGGTTTCAACCATGCCCTTGAGATTCCATATCTTGTTTGATTGTGTCCAAGTGTCCGAGCTTTTCCTTTATCAGAGCGGTTTCAACAACCGCCCCTGCCTCTGGATAAAACGGTAGCGTATCAGTGTCCGAGATTTTCCTTTATCAGAGCGGTTTCAACACTGCTTACCGCCGCGGCAATGTGGTCTCTGATGATTAGAGTGTCCGAGCTTTTCCTTTATCAGAGCGGTTTCAACTCTGACGCATTTCAGCATTGGAAGCGTCATCAGAAGTGTCCGAGCTTTTCCTTTATCAGAGCGGTTTCAACCTGCAAAAGATATCCGTGCCGGCAAAATAATGATCGTGTCCGAGCTTTTCCTTTATCAGAGCGGTTTCAACCGAGTAAATCAATGTGAAAGCCTGATGTCGTTTTATGTGTCCGAGCTTTTCCTTTATCAGAGCGGTTTCAACCTAACTCCCAAAGTCATACCTAATACTTCCACTCAAGAGTGTCCGAGCTTTTCCTTTATCAGAGCGGTTTCAACCGTCGCACTTATTGAGACTTGCGGCGCAATCATCACAGTGTGTCCGAGCTTTTCCTTTATCAGAGCGGTTTCAACGAATGTTGCGACAAGGACATGGGGGAAGATTACGAACAGGTGTCCGAGCTTTTCCTTTATCAGAGCGGTTTCAACGCATACCTTAATGTCGCTGTAACAGCTATTACATACAGTGTCCGAGCTTTTCCTTTATCAGAGCGGTTTCAACGCAGAACTATCGGAAGCAGGATGGCTCAAGTATAAAGTGTCCGAGCTTTTCCTTTATCAGAGCGGTTTCAACCGGCGTTCCGTGGGCTTATGCCTCGATGCTCATGCTCAATGTGTCCGAGCTTTTCCTTTATCAGAGCGGTTTCAACTCAAACTCCTGATTAACTTGCTCATCACCCTGTAAGTGTCCGAGCTTTTCCTTTATCAGAGCGGTTTCAACCCTGCGCTCCTCGCCATACAACTCATCAACACTGCGTGAAGTGTCCGAGCTTTTCCTTTATCAGAGCGGTTTCAACGAGCGCCGGCCAATATGTCCTGACAGACAACGTTGAGGTGTCCGAGCTTTTCCTTTATCAGAGCGGTTTCAACGTCATTAGCAACAACAGGCGCAGGGCCGTATGTCCAGTGTCCGAGCTTTTCCTTTATCAGAGCGGTTTCAACGCAGCCATTGCATACCTTAATGTCGCTGTAACAGCCGTGTGTCCGAGCTTTTCCTTTATCAGAGCGGTTTCAACAAAACAGACCCGGCAACTCCCGACACCAAAAAGGTTGTGTCCGAGCTTTTCCTTTATCAGAGCGGTTTCAACGCCACTCCTGCATCAGCGTAACTGCAATATGACTCTGTGTCCGAGCTTTTCCTTTATCAGAGCGGTTTCAACGCTTAACACCGCACAGGCTTGTCGGCGATACCGCCTAGTGTCCGAGCTTTTCCTTTATCAGAGCGGTTTCAACATATTTGCCTATTCTGTCTTCGTTGTCAGCCTTTATGTGTCCGAGCTTTTCCTTTATCAGAGCGGTTTCAACTCCAGCTTGGCCTCGGCGATAACGGCTTTCCCAAAATACAGTGTCCGAGCTTTTCCTTTATCAGAGCGGTTTCAACGCTAACGGCACATATCGTAAATCGTGGGCGGATGAATGTGTCCGAGCTTTTCCTTTATCAGAGCGGTTTCAACGGCTCCAGCCTGATTGGATATATGATATGGATAGTAGTGTCCGAGCTTTTCCTTTATCAGAGCGGTTTCAACTTCATCCACGCCCTCCATTAAATATGGAGAGTAAATGTGTCCGAGCTTTTCCTTTATCAGAGCGGTTTCAACGCGCCTGCGCCAATCCACATCAGCCATCTTAATGACCAGTGTCCGAGCTTTTCCTTTATCAGAGCGGTTTCAACACCTGCCCGCTGGATAAAGGTGTCAGTAGATCGCATGGTGTCCGAGCTTTTCCTTTATCAGAGCGGTTTCAACGAGAGCAAACGGATATAAGCGCCCTCCTGTTCAAGAGTGTCCGAGCTTTTCCTTTATCAGAGCGGTTTCAACTCAGCAGTCTACATAGCGGCTGCAATCTTTGCCCTGAGTGTCCGAGCTTTTCCTTTATCAGAGCGGTTTCAACGAGGCAATAGAATTTGGCATCTGTGATGAATTTACAGGTGTCCGAGCTTTTCCTTTATCAGAGCGGTTTCAACCATACTTCGTATCGGGGTTTGCCGCGATTAACCACGTGTGTCCGAGCTTTTCCTTTATCAGAGCGGTTTCAACAGCACCTGCTAAATCTGTAAGTTTTCAAAGAACTTACCCCCTTAAAAACGAGAGGGGTCTTGATTTTGAGCAGAGCTTTGTGTTTCAGAACAGCGGACATAATGAATTCGCTCGTGATTTAAACGGGTTTCAGCTTGCGAGAGGGTATCGGCCGCTCTGAGGTCCATCACCCTCTCGCAAACTATAAAGGAAAAACTCGTATCAGGTGTTGACGTCGCCCCTGGTTATTCGGTTTGCCCAACCGAAATTGCTGGTTATCCGGGTGCTATCTCCGGCCCCAAAAGGGTTAATATACCAGTCACATCACCCCTTCTGTTTATTAAGTAGGCCTTCGAACATCCGTCTTTTGACACTCACTACCTGATACTGTGTGGGCATCCAGTTCGCCTATAGCTAATCTGGATTCAGCAACCCCACTTGATTTCAATAATATCTCTTTTAAACGCTATGTCAAGAAATTTTTGGCCTCAACACACCTCACTTTGCCTAAAAAGGCACATCAATTTCAGAAGTAGCATTTGTACCAAGGAATCCTTTTTTCTCAAGGCGTATTTGTATCTTGTTTTCTACCTCATCAAGGCTTATCTCTTGCCCCTTTACAAAATATATCCTATCCTTTGTTTTGTCTCTCTTGATTGTTCCATAATCAAAAGGAGATTCTTTATGGAAAATCTTGTGGAGATTCGCAGAGGCATTGAAGTCGCCGTTTACTCCCAACAGGCAATTATCATTCGGGCAGCCAAAAAGCGGATTGACTTCTGCAAATTTAACTTCAAGCCTTTTTGTCTCAGTGTTGCGCTCTACTGTATAACGGCGCCCCATAGTCCCACATTTCGAGCATATCTGAGAACTCCAATATTGTTTTACCTCTATCACACGAATACCAGCGTCTTGGGCAAGCTGCTGAATCCATTTTACAAGATTCCCGCGGTTCCATTGTATCAAGGCTTTGTTTATTCCACGCTCCCTTTCAGCGCTTGGGATAAAGCCTTCAAGAGATTCAAGGAGAAGAATGTCAACACCATTGTTATACGCAAAAGATACGATTTTTCTTGCTCCCTTTTTAAAGCGGTCTTCTCCCATGCTTGTAATGTGATCCCGCAATTCAACAAAAGACTCTTCTCCCTTTATCGGTTTGCCTCGCTGTTTTAAGCCTTTTCTTAATTCCCGTTTATGCTTGGCAATATGTTTAAGACTTGCTCCTGACTGTAAACCATTCCGCCCTTGATCTTCATCCCATATAAAACGGGTGCGGATAATCTTGCTGTCTTCGCGAACAGTTGCAACTGCCATGTGGTGGATGCCTAAGTCCAATGCACATGTGACAAGCCCTTCCGGGATAAACCGTTCACTGACTGTTTTGCCGTCTTCGGTTTCTTTTTCCTCCCACTTAAACCCCTTTGCCTTTTCACTAATCTCCATGTCTGGAATATCGCAGGTAAATACTATATAAGGTGTTCCATCAGCCTGGGCGGGACGGAATATAAGCTTGATGCCTCTGATTTCGGCAGGACGGTTTAAAGGGTTACCATTTTGGGCAAGGTTATAATCACGATACAAAAGGGAATAAGATTTGCGGCCGATATTCTTCTTCTCAGCTTGTTCAAAGAGCTTGAGCCTTGGATCAAATTTGAACCGAAAACTTTCCCAGTAAGCCTGCCTCTTTGCTGGATCATCTGAATCAAGGATATTGAGGAGCTTAACCGTGCCGTTTGCTATATTCAAATCGGAATATGCGACATCTTTCTGAAATGTAAACCATGCAGGATGCCTTTCTGATGAAGGCATAGTAAAGGTAGGCCTGTGATAGAAACCGTCAGAGTTCTTTTTCTTAACCCATCCCCTTACAAATTTTCCCTCGTACTCCTTATGAAGCTCATCAATGGCCTTGAGTTCCGGATTAACCTTAAAGAACTCCTCGGCTTCTATTGACCGTTTCTTCCAATTTGGCGCTTTGGCTATCTTTTTAAGACCCTCTTCAGGGATATCGTTTATCTTTGCGGGCTTATTGCGCCAACCAGCTAAATCAGGATTCCTCTTCAACCATTCAATATAAAGATGCCACCGTCTCCTACGCTTGGTTATCTTCCCCTTGGCCTCATTCTCAAATGATAGAAAACGGGGACGCCATTTTTCCATGTAGTCATTATGTTCTTTTTCCCAGTTGCCCTTTTCTTTCGACCACTTCTCGCGATCCTCTTCCCATGATTTAGCAAGCTCCCTGTGGCCGGATATCAACTGATATGCCATTTCATACATTTTCCTTTGATAGGGACTCGGAAGATTATGAAGCTGAACTCCTCGATCAAACAGCAGGATTTTGCGTTTGATAAGAGATTGTGCTATTGTCGCCCAACGATATTCTTTTCTTGCCCTGTCCAGTTCTTTTATCTCTGGGTTGGCCTTAAGAAAATAGTATAACTCAAGTTCATGCCAGCCTTTTTTGTCTTTATCCTTTTTACTCTTCTCTTTTTTGGTTTTTGCTTTTTGAGTTGACGGAATTTTAGCTCTTTCAACCTTTTTAATATCCTTGATATCTATTGGATTTAACTTTTTTGAGCCGCCTTTCCAGCCAACTATTTCTGGATGTTTTTCAAAAACAGTTCTCCACTCATCAAGGTTGAAAACATTCAGCCAATCGCCAATTTTTAATTCATAAGATTCAAGCAGCGGTTGAACTGTTGAATAGCTCCGCGCCAAAATCCGCGCCTTTTTACTCCTGTCTGTCCCACCTTCGATTTCCTCGTCTGCATTCCGTGTAGTTTTACCGGTCGTCCAATCTAATGAAGTAACGGCTTCAATCTTTCCGATAGCATTCTGGCTATTTTTTATGCTATCAAAGATGACCTTATAACCTCTGCGGGCTTCTTCATCCGGCCCAGCCTTTCCCCTTTTCATTTCAAACATCTTCTGAATAACTTCGGGAAGATGGTGGTTAAAGACCTCATGGGTTCTCCACAATAATCTTCGTTGTTCGTTATTACATATCACTTTTGCACGAATTGCTTTTGCCCCCATTTCTAACCTCCATATCTCAAATAATAACCGTCTCCCCCGGCTCTCTTCCCCTCTTTTGAGTCCCGATACATTCTATATTTTCTTTGCAAGAAGGGCAACAGCGAATTATCAACAGCCTGTCCTCGTCATGGTTAATCAACTTCTCAAGGGCATCCCGCATTATTACAATTTCCCTCGGCGTGAGATGACATTCAAAAATGCTTAATTGAAGGTGTGTCCCAAAACCCCTGAGTTTCTTGTAAACCTTTTGAAGCCTCTTTGGGTCAGATATATCATAAGCAACAAGAAAATAATCTCTCATCTCCCCTCACCTCACCTTAAAACCCACATATTCAGGAATTTCTCCTGTTACAACACGCGCAAGAAATCTTGCCTGCATTTCTATTACGCGGCTGTAACTTACCTTATAATTAAAAACAGGATGTGTAATCAAGGTATTCTTTCTGTTTTCGTATGCCTCAAAAAACTTTCTTCTTCCTTTCTCATTCAGATAGCAGCCCCCGCCCGGCATCTTAATAAAATCTTCAGTGCTAATCATCTTATTGTTTATCAGAGTAAGGACTATTGAATCTCCTATAATCGGCCTGAACTCTTCCATTAGATCAAGGGCAAGGGCAGGGCGGCCGTATTTGCTCTGATGGTAAAAGCCTATAAAAGGATCAAACCCGACTGTTAAGCAGGCTGAAAAGCAGTCCTTTGCAAGCAGGGTGTAGGCAAGACTTAAAAGGGCATTGGCAGGGTCCAAAGGCGGTCTGCGATTTCTACTGTCAAAGTTGAAAGTAAAGAGGCCTCTGTCGTCTGGTTTTATCATGGACTGAAAAACGCTGAAATATTCTTTTGACGCCAATCCTTCCAGACCCAAAAGCGATTCAAGATTTTGAGCGTTTTTTACTTTGTCAAACAGGCGCTTGAGATTTTCCGCGACGTTAGAGGTTTCCTGAGGGATGACTGAATTTGATTCAGCGTCTTTCTGCTCTCTGGATACCCTCATGAGCATCACCCTTTTGTTATGAATATTGGTATGCACGATGGCTTTGGCAACAGACAGGCATCTTTCAATATTATGGGCATGGCGATACTGTGCCATTCTCAGAATACTGTTCTTGGAAGGTATTCCCGTTGCTGTGCCTTTAAATCTGCCGTGAGTTGAAAGGTAGCAGATGGGTATGTCCGCTGAAAACAAGGCATCCATTGCCTGCGTGCTGACTTGCACATGGCCGAAAATAACTATCTGCTGAATATGTATAAGGGGTATTTCTTCAATGATATTCCCATCAGATGTCTTTACAACAACGGCATCACCTTTCTTTTGAACCATCGCCCCCTGCGTTTGAATGTAAAGCGTCATTCCGTCATGGCTTTCAGGGATGATTCTCCGCAGCGATGTCATTTCATTGTGTTCTTTTAACGCAAGGGTTTCTGCGGGCATGCAGATAGGAAGGAGCGAGCAGGGGACGCAGCGCGGGTCATCGGCAAGAGGTTGAGGTATTTGGCTGTCTTTTGTCAGCCTCTCTGCAGCATCAATGGCTTCTATGGTCTTTTTGCGAAGTTCTTCCGTGAAATTTACCTTGACCCGTTTCTTTGAACCGATATAGTAAAGGAAGCCGTGTGTAATTGAAGAGAATCCGTTATCCTCCAATAATAAGGTTTGGCTGCAAAGCTGGATTTGATCGTTCAGCCAGACAAATGGTTTATCGTTAGTATCTTTTGGAGCCTTTCGTTTCTTATATTCAACCGGATAGGCAATCCCTTCCCTTTCTTCAACAAGGTCAATCTTTCCGGTTATGCCGTATCTGTCTGACGATAGATAGAGGCTGCGGGTATGAATAGAATCGTTTTCCTTTTTTGAAGTCTTGCCTTCTGCCTCATCCAGTTTTTCGTGCTTGATTCGCCCCTCTTCTACATCTGCATTGTAAATCATAGAGCCTTCAACATATTCGTAGAAGAATCGTCTCTGGCAATAGACGAAGGCATTTAACATTGAAAGTGGTATAAGCTCTTGAGGCATTCAGAGAACCTCCTGAACTTTTCACATGCCACGCTATCAAACTATACCAAAACACCCTCTCCCGCCAGGGGCGAGGGGATGTTGGGATTTTAACGTGGGGGAAGCTTAAAAACCTATCTTTCGTTTCTTGGTCTGCGGTGGTTCCATGAGTTGTCTTATCGTATCAAAGACTATCTTGAACTGATGGTCATACTTCTTTTCCATTGCATCAATCTTTTTCTGCAACTCCTTGTGAGTCGCCAGCATTTCCCGAAGCTTTGTAAAAGTCCTCATTATCTGGATGTTGACCTGTATGGCCATTTCGCTGTTGAGGACGCTGGAAAGCATGGCGACACCGTTTTCAGTAAACACACGAGGCAACTTACGCGTCCCGCCCCAACTTGATGTTCCAAAATGGAATATCAAGTTTTCAAACTCGGCCTTTGTCAACTGGAACATAAAATCATCAGGGAATCGCTGCCATCCTCATATCATCTCCCCTTTTCTGGTTGTGGAGATTTTTGTTCTTTTTTTCTTCATGGCGCTTTTTATCATCTTTATCTTCCAGTCCCTGTGTTTATTTATTATTGCCAAAACCTCTTTGGGGTCATCGGTAATCCTGACGAGGTCTAAATCTTCTTTAGATATGGTTCCTTGTTTTAACATGGTTGCCTTCATCCATTTGAGAAGGTCGTTCCAGTACTCTTTACCGACCAATATCAGAGGCAATGGATATATCTTGTGGGTCTGAACAAGGGTTAATGCCTCAAAAAACTCATCCAATGTCCCGAACCCGCCGGGCATACAGACATAGCCCATAGCGTATTTTATGAACATTACCTTTCTGGCAAAGAAATACTTGAAGGTCAGAGACTTATTCTGAAATGGATTTGGCTTTTGTTCCTGCGGCAAAAGGATATTCAGTCCCACTGAACCACCGGCATTATTTATCGCCCCTTTGTTGGCTGCCTCCATAATCCCAGGCCCTCCGCCGGTTATGATGGTATAGCCGTCTTTTGCAAGAAGAGTGGATATTTCCACTGCCTTCTTATAGTATTTATGCTTTCTGGAAAACCTTGCAGAACCGAATATGGATACTGCAGGGCCTATTGTGAAAAGCTCTTCAAAGCCTTCCACAAATTCGCTCATTATCTTGAATATCCGCCATGTTTCCTGGCCTTTCAAATCTTCAACCATAGTTTTACCTCGTTAAGCAGATGGGCATTTTTCAGCGTGAACTTACTCCCATTCTATTGTGCTCGGGGGTTTTGAGCTTATATCATACACCACCCTGTTCACTCCCCTCACCTCGTTTATTATCCTTGTGGAAATCCTTGCCATTAACTCATAAGGCAGCCGCACCCAGTCCGCTGTCATCCCGTCCACGCTATCCACCGCGCGCACTGCAATCACATTTTCATAAGTCCTTTTATCTCCCATAACGCCGACTGTCTTTATTGGCAAAAGAACTGCAAATGCCTGCCATATCTTTGTATAAAGCCCTGCGCTTTTTATTTCTTCCAACACTATGCTGTCAGCCTTTCTGAGTATGTCGCACTGCTCCTTTGTAACATCGCCCAAAACCCTTATTGCAAGGCCAGGGCCTGGAAACGGATGCCGGTTTATTATCTCATCAGACATACCCAATGCCTTGCCGAGGACGCGAACCTCATCCTTAAACAACTCCCTCAAAGGCTCCACCAATTTCAGCTTCATCTTTTTTAAGAGCCCGCCCACATTATGATGGCTCTTTATTGTGGCTGAAGGGCCTTTAAACGACACGCTTTCAATTACATCAGGATACAATGTCCCCTGGCCGAGAAAGGCCGCATTTTTTAATTTCATAGCCTCATCTTCAAAAACCCTGACAAACTCATTGCCGATAATCTTTCGCTTTTTTTCAGGGTCTTCAACGCCATTAAGTTTTTTTAAAAACCTTTGAGAGGCGTCCACGCATTTAAGATTCATATGAAAGTGTTTTTTTAATGTCTGCTCAACCTTCCTGGCCTCATCCTGCCTTAATACGCCATTGTCTACAAATATGCAGGTTAGTTGTCTGCCGATGGCGCGATGCATCAAAACCGCAGCCACAGCCGAATCAACGCCGCCGCTTATGCCGCATATAACCCCTTTACCCCCTACCTTCGCCCTTATCTCTGCAACAGCAGTGTCTATGAACGACTCCATTGTCCATGCGGGCTTGCATTTGCATATCTTAAAAAGAAAATTCTTAATAATCTGTGCGCCCTTTGGCGTATGAACAACCTCAGGATGAAACTGCACGCCGAAGATTTTCCTTTTAACATCGCCCATCGCGCATACCGGCGAATTTTGACTGTGGGCAATGGAAACAAATCCCCTAGGCATCTTCCTGATTCTATCGCCGTGGCTCATCCAGACAGGAATGCGGCGCGAGGCGCGAGGCGCGAGGCGCGATAATAAATCTCTGTCATTATCAATAAGCAACTCAGCGCTGCCATATTCTCTATGAGCGGATTTTTCCACCTTGCCGCCGAGGAGATGCGCGGTAAGCTGCATGCCGTAGCAGATACCGAGGATGGGGATGCCGAGATTAAAAACCTCTTTCGAAATAAGCGGAGCGTCTTTATCGTAAACACTGGACGGTCCGCCGGAGAGGATGATGCCTTTGGGATTGAATCTCCTGATTTTTTCAAGACCAATATTGAAGGGATGAATCTCGCAATAAACCTTCTGCTCCCGCACCCTTCTTGCAATAAGCTGGGTATATTGAGAGCCAAAGTCTAATATGAGGATTTTTTGCCGGTGGATGTCTTTCATTACTCCACCACCTTATAATTCGGCGCCTCTTTTGTGATAATCACATCGTGGACATGGCTTTCGCGGAGCCCTGCAACGGTTATTTTTACAAGCCTTGCATTTTTTTGAAGTTCGGAAATAGTCTTTGAGCCACAGTAACCCATTCCTGATTTTAACCCGCCAATAAGTTGAAATATGGTTGAAGACACAGGCCCTTTGTGAGGAACCCTCCCCTCTATACCCTCTGGCACAAGTTTAAGCTCACTCTCAACATCCTCCTGAAAGTATCTATCTTTGCTGCCTTTTTTCATAGCTTCAATAGAACCCATTCCCCTATACATCTTATATGTCCGTCCCTGATACAAAACCGTTTCTCCCGGGCTTTCATCGGTGCCGGCAAATAATCCGCCAATCATTATTGAGTCTGCGCCTGCGGCGATGGCCTTTACCATATCGCCTGAAAATTTTATGCCGCCGTCGGCAATGACCGGTATGTTCTTTTTTCTACCGATTGCAACACAATCCATAATGGCTGTTATCTGTGGAACGCCTACTCCCGTTACTATCCTTGTGGTGCATATAGAACCCGGGCCGATGCCGACCTTTACCGCATCAACGCCTGCCTTTATAAGCGCGTCAGCGGCTTCAGAGGTTCCAATATTCCCCGCAATAAGCTGGCATTTGGGAAAGTTTTTTCGCGTAGATTGAACGGCATTGAGAACGCCTTTGCTGTGGCCGTGGGCCGTATCTATGATAATAATATCCGCGCCTGCATTTAAGAGCGCCTGCACCCTCTTTCCCCGGTCAAATGAGACGCCTACAGCTGCGCCGACCATCAATCTGCCAAGCTTATCTTTGCAGGAGTTCGGATATTTTTCACGCTTTTCTATGTCCTTTATTGTTATTAAGCCTTTCAGTTGTCCGTTTTTATCCACCACCGGCAGTTTTTCAATCCTGTGGCGATGGAGGATGGCTTTTGCCTTTTCTATTGATGTGCCAACCGGCGCTGTTACAACTCTCTTTGTCATAACATCGGATATCTTTTTGGAGAGATTTTTTTCAAATCTTAAGTCCCTGTTGGTAAGGATGCCTACGAGCTTCCCGTTTTTAACTATGGGAAAACTTGATATCTGCTCGGTCTTTTTTATCTCCAGTGCATCGTATAAACGTTGTTCCGGTTCAAGTGCCCTTGGCTTAAGTATGATGACGCTCTCATATTTCTTTACCTTATCAACCTCTGCCGCCTGTTCATCTATTGTCAGGTTTTTATGGATTATGCCCATGCCCCCTTCCTGCGCTATGGCTATGGCCATGCGGGATTCCGTCACCGTGTCCATAGCGGCGCTTAAAAGAGGGATATTTAAT
>CAZVZI010000003.1:0-13144 GCA_964631455.1 uncultured Thermodesulfobacteriota bacterium
GTTTCCATGCTCATGGCCTTGGCAAGAAAAATTCCTCAGGCAACTGCGTCCATGCGCAAAGGGGAGTGGGAGAAGAAGAAATTTGAAGGCACCGAGGTAACCAACAAGACACTTGGAATACTTGGCGTGGGCAATATAGGAAGCGTTGTTGCTGACAGGGCGCAGGGGCTCAAGATGAATGTGATTGCATATGATCCATATCTTTCGCAGGATGCTGCCGATAGGATGGGGGTTGAACAAGTATCCCTCGATGAATTGTATAAGAAGAGCGATTTTATATCCATTCATGTGCCGCTTACCAATGAGACAAAAAATCTGGTGGGCAAAGACGCCTTTGCAAAGATGAAAAAGGGCGTGAAGATTATAAACTGCGCCAGAGGCGGAATAGTAAATGAAAAGGATTTATGCGATGCCATTAAGAGCGGCATAGTATCAGGCGCGGCATTTGATGTGTTTGAAAAAGAGCCGGCGCTACTCGATAATCCTCTTTTACAAATGGAAGAGGTAATCTTAACGCCGCATCTCGGCGCATCAACTGCAGAGGCGCAGGAAAATGTGGCCATTGCCATTGCAGAGCAGATTGTGGATTATCTTGTGAAAGGCACGATACGAAATGCTGTAAATGTCCCGTCCGTGCCTGCTGAACTGCTTGCAAGCCTTAGTCCTTATATTACGCTTGCTGAAAAGCTGGGAAGTTTTCAGGGGCAGGCGCTCAAGGCCGGAGTAGAAGAGGTTACCGTAGAATACAGCGGCGATGTGGTTTCGTATGACATTACGCCGGTTACCCTTGCCGCAATAAAAGGGCTGCTTGATCAGGTCATGGATCAACAGGTAAATTTTGTAAACGCCCCGCTTGTCGCAAAGGAGCGCGGCATAAAGGTAGTGGAGATAAAAAGTTCGAGGGCTATTGACTTTGCCAGCAGCATTACAATCAAGGTAAAGACAAAAGAATCGGAAAACCTTATAGAAGGCGCGCTCTTCGGCAAAAAAGAGCCGAGGATTGTGAGGATAGACAAATTCTTTCTGGATGCTGTGCCCGAAGGTTATCTGCTCGTTTTGCACAATTATGATAAGCCAGGCGTTATCGGCAATGTGGGCACTTTGCTTGGCACAGGCAATATCAATATAGCAAGGCTGCATCTCGGCAGACAGGCAATTGGCGGCGAAGCTGTGTCAGTATGGAATATAGACACACCGCTGCCAGCAGACCTGCTTGAGAAGCTTTTAAAACTGCCGCATATGATTTCCGCAAAGGTGGTAAAATTGTGAACATTTCCCTTCCCGCCGGTGTAAAGGACAGCCTGCCTGATGAGGCTGAAAAGGTAGAGCGTGTAGAAAAGTGTATACTGTCGGTTCTGGAAAAACGGGGTTTTAAAAGGGTAATCACGCCATTTCTTGAGTACCTTGATGTTCTTTCCATCGGGCTTGGAGCAGATTTAAGGGACAAGGTTTTTAAATTTATAGACCCGACATCCGGCAGGGTGGTTGCCATAAGGCCTGACATAACCCCGCAGATAGCAAGGGTTGTAGCTACGCGGATGAGGGATTGCAAGCTGCCACTCAGGATATGCTATAATGAAAAAGTTTTCAGGTATCAGGAACCGAGAAGCGGCAGGCCGAGAGAGATTCAGCAAATAGGCGCGGAACTTATAACAAAAAAGCCGTCACCTGAAGATGCTGCAGAAATAATAGTCATGGCAATAAACAGCCTTAAGGGGCTGGGGCTTAAAGACTTCAAGATAGATATTGGCGAGGTTGGGTTTGTGAGGGGAATGTTAGACAACCTGACAATAAGCCACAAAGAAAAAACTGCCATAAGAGATGCCATAGCATTGAAGGATGGCTCAACATTAGAAACATTATTGGATGTTTTAGACAAACAGGTGACAGTTAGAGAGAGAAAGGCTATTAAGATTATCCCCTCTCTGTTCGGTGGCAAAGAGGTCTTGGAAAAGGCCTCATCCGTAGCCCTAAACAAGCAGGCCAAAGCCTCTGTAGAAAATCTTTCAATGGTTTTAAATATCCTTGCCGCAAAGGGGCTTGAAAGGTTTATAACCCTTGATTTGGCGGAAATGCGCGGTTTTGATTATTATACAGGGATAATTTTTGAAGGATTTGCAAAAGGGATAGGAAAGGCGATCATGACCGGCGGCAGATACGATACCTTGATGGAGAAATACGGCTATCCATGCGCTGCCATTGGTTTTGCCTTTGATGTGGAACACGTAGTGAGCGCTTTGGAAGGATAAAAAATAAATGGCTAAAAATGTTGCTATAGTAGGCGCACAGTGGGGAGACGAGGGCAAGGGGAAGATCGTTGACATCCTCAGCCAATATGCCGATATAGTAGTAAGATTTCAGGGGGGCAACAACGCCGGACATACGGTTGTCGTAGATGGGGAGAAATTCATCCTTCACCTTATTCCATCGGGCATACTTCATAGAGACAAGAAGTGCGTAATAGGAAATGGCGTGGTAATAGACCCGGAAATTTTACTGCAGGAGATTGACGCCCTGCAAGTAAAAGGCCGGTTTCAAGGCAGCAGCCTTCTTATAAGTGAAGATGCACATTTGATAATGCCGTATCATAAAAGGCTTGACGCAGTGAGAGAAAGGTTCAGAGGTAAGAACAAGATAGGGACAACCGGAAGAGGCATCGGCCCTGCATATGAAGACAAGGTTGCAAGATGCGGCATAAGATGCGGCGACCTTATGAGAGAAGAGGCTCTTAGGCAAAAACTCAAAACCAATCTTCTTGAAAAAAACCATCTGCTAAAAACCATGTTTCACGAAAATGGGTTTGAGGTGCATGATGTTTACCATGAGTATATGTCGTATGGGGAAAAGATTGCCGGCTATATTACAGATACATCCCTCTATCTTGACAATGCCATAAAGCGCGGGAAAAACATATTGTTTGAAGGGGCTCAGGGAACGCTTCTCGATATAGACCACGGCACATACCCGTTTGTCACCTCCAGCAACACTGTGGCTGGAGAGGCTGCCACAGGGAGCGGTATCGGGCCGACAAAGATAGACAAGGTCGTCGGCATATCCAAGGCATACACCACGCGAGTCGGGGAAGGGCCTTTTCCCACAGAGTTAAAGAACCAAGAAGGAGAAAGGCTAAGGGAACAGGGCGGGGAATACGGCGCAACAACAGGAAGGCCAAGGAGATGCGGCTGGTTCGATGCAGTGGCTGTCCGATATGCTGCAAGGGTAAACGGCCTCGACGGCATGGTTCTAACCAAGCTGGATGTATTGGACAATCTGGATAAAATAATGATATGCACCGGATATAGATATAATAACACCGTTGCGCAAGATTTTCCGTCGGACAGCAATATTTTGAGTCAATGCGAACCTGTCTATGAAGTTATGGATGGATGGAAAGAGGCGACAACCGGCATCACAAAACTTGATAAATTGCCCAAGAATGCCTTATTGTATATAAAAAGACTTGAGGAATTAACAGGAGTTAGTATAATAATGGTCTCAGTCGGCGCCGGAAGAAAAGAGGCGATCATGATTGAGAATCCGTTTTAGCGAGCCGCTAGCTCAGATGGCAGAGCAACGCCCTTTTAAGGCGTGGGCCCCGGGTTCGAATCCCGGGCGGCTCACCAGTTTAAAATGCAATTTGAAATTTCAAATTTGAGATTTGAAATTTTTTAAAAAGTCCCCATCGTCTAGAGGCCAAGGACATCGCCCTTTCACGGCGGTAACCCGGGTTCGAATCCCGGTGGGGACGCCAGAAAATTAAGTGGCTGTAATATCAGGATATTTTATAAATATCGGGATGTTACAGCCTTTTTTATTGTGCTAAAATGTAGTATAAAGTGGGATGAAGTAATATAAGGTAGTGGTAAATTTATGACCCTTTTCATGACTCAAAGCTGTGGATAAGTTCAAGACCATGACCCTTTTTATGACCCTTTTTTGTGTATGTTGATACCCACTTTAATGCCGGCTGCGGGATGGTGTTCCGGCTTGTAAATAATTTTGGGCGTCATGTCAGTGAATATATTCTCTTCCTCGTTTTTAATGAACAATTGCACGCGCTCTTCATCTTGCCACGGGGCCGCGCCGACTGCCGCCACAAATTCCGGGATACAGAGGTAGTTGAACGCGCCCATGAACACCATTGCTTGTATTGACTTTCTTCCTCCGGCGAAGTCATCAACCTGCTTAAGTTCTCCCTTCCCTTGCTCCTCAAGCCAGACATTTATCGCTTCCACGGCCATGCATCGGTCGTCTCTTCCTGTTTCCTCAAGCAAGCTCATCGTCAAAATCACATCTGCTACATAACTCATATTGTCCTCCTTTTCATGCCCCTTTTTTGCGGGGGCTGTCCCAATATGGACTCCGGCATTTGGGACATTGTTTCGGCGTCTCTGGTATGCGTGGATACCAGTCATGTCCGCAGCGCAGACAATGCAGAAATTAAATAGGGACACATCCCTTTTATTAAGCCTTTTAAGCCCAATTATATCGCTATTCGCATCTCGTAACGCTCCCTGCCCTCTCTTAACCTAAGAATAATAGTAATTATAATTGATAGTAATTGATTGATAGTAATTGGAGTAATTGGGGACACATCCCAATTTATTATATGCAAAACCCCACCCTCACCTTAATCCTCTCCCTCAGGGAGAGGAGACAATAGATTGAAAGGTCGGGCTTATAAAAAAGTATCAGCGCCATAGGATGCGCTGACGCGGGCATAGGGTCAGGTCTACTTTGTTGTCATAGGGAGGTGAGAATCTAAATTCCTTCTTCGGCGGAAAGAGGCGGAAAAAGTTTGTTAAATCTTCTTGGCTTTGCTATAATTACGACAAATATATCAATAGGAAGAGGTATCTGATATGAAGAAAGCCATTATAGAGGTTGAAAGTTATCAATTGTTGAATGCCCTGGAACAGTTGCCGCCGACCGATTTAAAGAGATTGATAGACACCCTTTTTCTGAAAAGGTTGTTTAAGAAACCCGATTTTGAAGGTATCGCTGCGAAGACGAGAAGGATTATCAGAAAAGAGGGCTTGACTCCGGAGGTTGTTGAGGAAGCTGTCGAGTGGGCAAGAAAACAAAAGTAGTCATAGATACCAATGTCATAATATCGGCATTCGGCTGGCATGGCAAGCCGGAAGAGATTGTCAAACTTGCGACTGCCGGTAGCGGTAGGGTCAAAAACTTTATAAGCCTTGAAATGCTTGCCGAACTCCGCAACGTTGTCGCCTATCCAAAATTTAACTTTTCCGAAACACTGCAGGCTGAGATTATAGAAACAGTATTCAGCGTATCATCAATAACTATTGTAAATGAATCTGTTAATGTCATGGCTGTCGACCCGCCGGATAATAGAGTGCTCGAATGTGCGGTATCTGCCAATGTTGACTTCATTATATCAGGAGATAAACATCTGCTTAATCTCAAAAACTTCAGAGGCAGGGAGATATTTTCTCCGGAAGAGTTTTTGTCCAAGCTAAGGGATAATTTATGTTGAAAAACTTTATGACTCAAAGGCTCTGCACATTTTTGCTGCTCGCAGGCTTTATTCTTACAGTAACAGCCTGCGCCCATAAACAATACTACCAGAACGCAAACGAGGCATACGGCGTCGGGGATTACGACAGGGCGGTTTATATGAGTGTTGAGGCATTGAAGGCAAAGTCCGATTACCCTGAAGCCATTGCCCTTTTAAATAGCGCAGTCCCCCTTTCGTATGAAAGCCACATTAAAAAAACGGCAGCTTATGAAGACAGGCAGGATAAGAGAAAAGAAAGACCAATACAGAAACGGCTCGGTTTCCTGGGCAACCCATGAATTGAAGTCAACGGCAGCAGTCAATTTAAGCTATCAGATAATTGACGTCAAAACAGGCCGGATAGTTGCCGCTGACAGCATTAAGACAGAAGAGACCGATGCGGCAAAGTGGATTGAGTTCAATGGAGACGAGAACTGCCTCCCGTGGGAAGTCTCCAATTTTTCAAACAAGAAGCAGACCATTGCAGACGGCCGGATACTCCTCGGAAAGGCATTGGAAAAGGCAGGCGGGGAGATTGCCGCAAAAATCCAGAAAGCCTTAACCTTAAAAAATCTGCAAAACTCGCCTTGACAAAGCAAAGGGGATTGCCTAAACTGATAGCAATTATGATGCGCATATACTGCGCATGATTGTGAAAAGGAAGGCGTTTTTACATGAAAAAACCGATAGGCATATTTGATTCCGGCATAGGGGGGCTTTCTGTGCTCAAGGAAATTTTGAATGTCATGCCGGGAGAGGACATCATCTATCTCGGCGATACCGCCCGTGTGCCGTATGGCACAAAATCCGTTGACACGGTTACAAAATACTCCTTTGAGAATGCCAGGTTTCTTTCAAAATTTAATATAAAACTTTTGGTTGTGGCCTGTAATACCGCATCTGCATATTGTCTGCCCCAGATGAAAAAGGAATTGCCAATACCTGTGGTAGGCGTGATAGAGCCAGGCGCAAGAAAGGCTGTTGAGGTCACAAAAACCAAGAGGGTTGGCGTAATAGGGACAGAGGGGACAATAAGGAGCGGCGCATATTTTGACGCAATAAAGGCCATAGATCAATCTATTGCTGTATTCACGCAAGCATGTCCCATGTTTGTTCCTCTTGCAGAAGAAGGCTGGATAAACAATCAGGTGGCGCGGTTAACTGCGCAAGCATACTTGCAGGAAATGAAAAAACACTGGGTAGATGTGTTGATACTTGGCTGCACCCATTATCCGCTGTTAAAGAGTGTAATCGCCGAAGTTATGGGTGGTAATGTTACGCTTATAGATTCAGGCCATGAAGCCGCGGCAGAGGTTGCAAAATGTCTTATGGATAAAAATCTTCTGGAGATTGTATCTTCCGGGCAAAGCCTGCGCAGGTTTTTTGTTACGGACTCGCCTGAAAGATTTAAACAGGTTGGTAGCAGGTTTATGGCTGCCAGCCTTGAGAATATTGAACTTGCAAATGTAGGAAGTTGAGATGGCTAAAAAAAAAATATCATCCGGCGCAAAACCACAACGACTGCGGAAGGAAAAGGGCAACTCCGGTAGCGCTATTTTGACAGTAATCATAATTGCGCTGCTCACAATAGTGGTTGGAATCTATCTGCTTGCAAGGTATGGCGAAAAACCTCCGTTTTCTATTGTCCCGCCAAAAATATCTAAACCGGAAACAAAAACAATAAATCTTTATTTTTCCAATGAAGAGGGTTTGGCGCTCAAGGCTGAAAAAAGAGAGATAGTAAAAGGCGATTTGACAAAAGAGATTAAACAAGGCATAGACAGTCTTATTACAGGCCCCAAGAGAAACCTAACCCCTACTATCCCTGACGGGACAAAGCTTCTCGGTGTTGAGATTAAAGAAGGTGTTGCATTCTTAAATTTCAGCAAGGAGATTTCAGAAAATCATCAGGGAGGAAGCTCGGCTGAACTGCAAACCATCTATTCCATTGTCAATACAGCAACCCTTAACTTTCATGAAATAAAGAAGGTGCAGATACTTATACAGGGGAAAAAGGCAAAGTCGCTTGCTGGCCATATAGACATCTCCTTTCCTCTTGTGCCAGACAAAGATTTCATAAAAGGATAATAAATGCAAAACAAATTTTTAGACACATTGAAAAAAAGGCCTATTATTTTTGATGGCGATATGGGCACGATGCTTCAAAGGCTTGGGCTCAAGCCAGGCGGATGTCCTGATGAGTTGAATATCACGAACCCGGAAATTATAAAAACAGTTCATAGAGAGTATGTAGGAGCAGGCTCTGATGTTGTGACAACATGCACATTCGGGGCCAACAGAGTTAAGCTAAAGGAATATGACATTGATAATAAACTTAATGAAATAAACCTTAAGGCGGCAAAAAATGCGCGAGAGGCGATTGGGAAAGAAAAATTTGTTGCCGGCGGACTTGGGCCAACCGGAAAATTTTTGGAACCTATAGGCGATTTGTCCTTCGACGGTGCAGTGGATATATTTTCGGAGCAGGTTGGCGCGCTAAAAAACGGCGGCGTGGATTTAATCATCATTGAGACGATGATGGATATACGAGAGATGAAGGCGGCAATAATCGCAGCAAAGGCTTCCGGGCTTCCGGTAGCGGCAACAATGACATTTGATGAGACCATGCGGACTGTGCTTGGCACTCCGCCGGAGGTGTTTGCCATAGTTGCAGAAGGGCTTGGCGCCGATGTTATCGGCGCAAACTGCAGCCTTGGCATAGAAGGGATCTACAAGGCAATTGTTGCGATGAGCAAGGTTACTAACCTGCCTTTAATTGCCCAACCCAATGCAGGCATACCGTATCTCAAAGACGGCAAAACCATATTTCCTGCCAGCCCTTCCGAGATGGCAGAATATGTGCCGAAACTTTTGGATGCAGGCGTCAGGATAATCGGCGGTTGCTGCGGCACAACGCCGGAGCATATAAAACAAATGGGGTCAAGGGTGAAAGACTCAGAGAGTCAGAGAGTCAAAGAGTCAGCAGATCGGGGGGTGGGCTATGCCCACCAAACAAGGCTTGCAAGCCGTTCAGGATTTGTAGAGTTTGGGAATGGTAGTCCGCCTGTAATTGTGGGCGAAAGGATAAATCCGACCGGCAAAAAACCGCTTCAGCAGGAAATCAAAGAAAAAAGGACCTCTATTATCCGCAAAGAGGCAAAAGATCAGCAGGCGGCAGGCGCCCATATCCTGGATGTAAATGTCGGGGTGCCTGGGATAGACGAGCCTGTATCAATGCAGGTGGCTGTATTTGCAGTCAATGAAAACTGCCGGCTTCCCATAGTTCTGGATTCTTCAAGTCTTGAAGCATTAGAAGCAGGGCTTAAAGCGGTTGATGGAAAGGTATTGATAAACTCAGTAAGCGGAGAGGAGAAAAAGTTAAACACAATACTTCCTCTTGTAAAAAAATACGGAGCAGCTGTGCTTGGTTTGACGCTGGATGACAAAGGCATACCGCCGACAGCAGAAGGAAGGGTTTGCATCGCTGAAGCCATATTGAAGAGGGCAATGGAATGCGGAATTTCAAAATCCGATGTTGTTATAGATTGTTTGGCAATGACTGTAAGCGCAGACCAGAAATCTGCAAGGGAAACGCTTAAGGCAATAAGGATGGTTAAGGAAAAACTTGGACTTTCCACCATCCTTGGCGTCAGCAATATCTCATTCGGCCTTCCGAACAGGGAGACAATAAATGCAAATTTTCTGACAATGGCAATTGAGGCAGGCCTTGACGCTGCTATTATAAATCCGCATAATAGTCTGATGATGGATGCATATCATGCCTCAATTGTGCTGACAGGCCATGACTTGAGGGCGGAGAGGTATATAAGAAGATACAGTAAGCAGCAAGCAGTAAGCAGTAAGCAGTCAGAAGCAAAAGAAGAAGCGAATACGATTGATGAGAAGTTGAAGAAGGCTATTATAGACGGTGATGAAGAAGGGGTTGTTGCATTGGTTGAAGATGCTTTGAAGCAGGGATGGGATCCGTTGAAGATAAGCAATATCGGCCTTATACCTGGACTTGAAGAGGTGGGAAGGTTGTTTAACCGGAACGTTTATTTTCTGCCGCAGGTTATGCTCTCTGCCGATACCATGAAAAGGGCTTTTGACAGGCTGAAAAAGGAATTTAAAGGGGAAAAAACACAAAGCATGGGCAAGGTTTTGATGGCGACTGTTGAAGGCGATATTCACGATATCGGGAAAAATATTGTATCCACCCTATTGGAAAATCATGGTTTTGAAGTCATTGATTTGGGAAAAAATGTCCCTGCCGATAAAATAATACAAGAGGCTCTAAAAAACAATGTGGATGTGGTCGGCCTGTCAGCCCTGATGACAACAACGGTTATGGAAATGGATAATGTCATAAAAAGGCTTAAGGCAAAAGGCGTGCCTGTCCTGACAATGGTCGGCGGCGCCGTTGTAAATCAGGAGTTCGCAGACAAGATAGGCGCAAACGGTTACGCCAAGGATGCGCTGGAGGCGGTTGAAAAGATGAAGAGGCTTTTTCAAGCGAAAGGCGCTGTCCGGAGCAATTGATGCTGCAAAAAGCCGGCTGCGCCTTTATTACTTTTTCAGGTCCCAGTTATAATACCATGTAAGGTATATTTCAAAACTTTCAGAATTTTGATTTATTACAGGATATTTTTCCCAGTAATAATCCATCCCAAGTCTGAAAACGGATTTTTTTAATTCAAGCCCTATTGCCGGCCCATAGACATTATAATAATCATCCTGTTTTTCTCTTGCCTTGTAACGATATTCAATATAGGTGTTGAAGATTATATCCCCCGGCAATTTAACCCAGTCTATCCCTTGATTGATCCAGCCGTTGAAACCGGAACCGGTCAGCCCTGTAGTGTCGTAAACAGCCCTCCCCCATGTAGAGCCGGAAAAACCTTCAATTTCTGAAAAGTTGATTACGCCCGACTTTTTCAAATCCCAGTCATAGAACCATGTGAGATATATTTCGTTATTATCCGAGGTCTTATTTAGTCTGGGAAAGTTTTCCTGATAATAATCCATGCCGAATTCAAAGACCGACTTTTTAAGCGCAAGACCTATGGCAGGGCCGTTGGCGTCATAATATATATTTTGTTCTGTCCTTGCCCTGTAACGATACTCCACATAGGTGTTGAGGGTTACATCCCCCGGCAATTTAACCCAGTCTATCCCTTGATTGATCCAGCCGTTGAAACCGGAGCCTGTGAGGCCTGTGGCGTCGTAAGAAGCCCTTCCCCATGTTGAGCCGGGTAAACCTTCAATTGCTGTCGCGGGGACAGAGGAAAAAAGTAAGCAGCAAGCAGCGAACAGTAAGCAATGATATGAAGCAAAACGCCGGATAATAGATGCAAGATTTTTCTTGCTTCTTGCCACTTGTTTTTTGCCTTGAGCCTTTTGTTTCTTGTCCATTCGTGGTGTCCCTCCTTGTTTATCAGATACCGCCGGCAAAACTGGGATCTTATTTATGATTATTATGGACTGACGATTAAATTATGTCCTCGCTTGTCGCCAGCAGATATAGGCTAAAAGAATAATAGTTGTTTTTTTCAGCGTCTAATTTTTCTCTTGCCTCTTTAAAAAGTCTTTTGCTTAAGGCCTCGTCCCCTATCTTTTTTGCCGCAAGCGCGAATATGGCATAATAGCCTGCCGACGCATGCCTTAAAGAAAAACTATCCTTTTCCAGATCTATATGGAACGGGAGATAACCTATCTGTTTATACATCTCCAGTATTTTTCCTACCCCCTTGGGAAACTGCGGATTTTTTTCAGACGAAAGATTAAGCAATATTCTAACGGCTTCAACGCCGAAATAAGGACTTTTGTCGGTGAATACGAATGCCTTTTCATCTGTCAGAATCAGCCAGTCTGCGGGGAGACATAGCTGGCCGAAACAGCTCTTGCCAATTATGAACAAACTGTCGTTATAAATTTTTTCCCAGAAGGCCTTATCATCTTTCTCCGCAAAAGAGCGGAAGGCGGAAAAAATAAAATAGGAGGGATTTAATATAAAACTATTGTCTTTAGCAAAACCGTAATAACTGGGCAGCAAAAAGACGCGCCCCTGCCAGTTTATGATTAGGCTTTTCCTTATATCCTCTATTGTTTTTATTGCCTCGTTTTTGTAGCCGGCATCCTGCCATTTTTCAGAGGCCTTTATAAGGGAATAGGCTATTAAAATATCTCCGTCCGTTGCATTATTATAGTCAATTACACCCCAGACCCCGTTTGGTCTTTTCCCCCACTGCCATGTGAACAGGTTATCCGACCTGACTTTAAGATTGTAGTTTGTCCAACGCCAGATTTTGTCAAAGGTTGTTTTGTCATTGTAAGTTACAGCCAGACGCAAGCCATAGCCCTGTCCCTCCGAATGACTTATCTGATTCTGGTAATAATCTATAACCCTGCCATCCTTGGTTATAAAATTGGATTTATATTGTTCCCATAGCGATGCGTCCTGGCCAAAGGCGGCGCTGCAAAAAAATAATGGCATCAAAAATCCGATTTTCTTTAACCATATTTTATTTATCATCGGACATTCTCTTCCTTCTGTATCTTTTTAACATGTAAAATAATATTAAACTTACAACAAGGACAAGCAACGCCACCGATATGTAATATATATATGGATACTTGAAAAGATGGTATTCTATCGCAGATATCTTTCCTGATTTGCCTGTATAGTATTTTTCTCCTGCGCTTATAGTCTTTACCCTGTAATCAGGAGGGGCGGCAAGGTCTATCAACATCAGGTCTCCTGCCATCTGAACCTGAACAGCCGGTTCCAATAATGCCTGACTCAAGGATGATAATTCTTTTGTTGAAGCGCCTGTCAATAATAATACAGACCGTCCTTTTTTGTATGGCGACTCGAATTCCATGACTGCGCCTGTATTATTGCCGATGCCGCTTATCTGCTTGCTGAATGCAAATGAGGTTTCGGCATCCCAGCTTCTGACAACAGGGTAAGGGATGGAAGACTCTTTCGCAAATTTTAATGGGGCGTTGATTGCAAAGTCTTCAGGAATTGTTTTGATATCGCCGAGGATAATCAGCTCGCCATCCCAGTTATCCGGCTTCTTGAAGGTAATTTCTGCGCCGAAGAGCGGATATCCGTTTTTCTGGGTCATAAGTCCGATAAGGTTTAATGCGGCATTTACCGTATCATAATTGGATTGGGTAAGGTATATCATAGATTCGTAACCGTCCGGCCATCGGGTAAAGGGAAAACCGTCCAGGGCAAACAATTCAAGCTTCGGCATTTCTATAAAGTGAGGCATAGCCGGAAAGTGGAATGTAGAGTTTTCAAAGATTGTCAGAAAATAACCGTCTTGTCTTAAGAGGTCGCATTCTTTGGCCAGAGGATTCAAGACAGGCGCAAATTTTATGGTGTTTGAGCCCGGCTTAAACAGATAGGTCGGCAGTTCTATCTTGTATCGCTCTATATAATCTCCGTTAATGTTGTTGAGATGAATGACCCTTACGCTTTTGTCATTCAGCATCACATTCAGGGCAGAATCGCCGCGCATACCCGCGCCGTAAGAAAAATTAAGAACCATCTTGGCATATTGATTTTGCTTTATAAGAAAATCAGCAGGCAGACGAAATGTTATCTCCATCGGG
>CAZVZI010000003.1:13154-14420 GCA_964631455.1 uncultured Thermodesulfobacteriota bacterium
AAAGAGATAGGTTTTCTCGGAGGTTAAAATCCGCCTGCCGCTGTAAAGGGAAATATCCGGCAGCCTGAGTTCTTTTACTGTCATTTCATCGGTGCCTGGATACGGGATGGTTATGTTCGCAAGGGTCTCGGCGGCGACCTTTACCTCATTTGTGTTAGTCCCGGAAACAATCAACATGCCGTGTGAACGGTCTAACTCTCCGTTTCCCTTCGGAAGGGGCATAATCTTTAAAAAAGGGCCCGGTATCTTGACATCTATGCCTTTTTGTTTCAGGAAATCTTCAACAAACCCTTTGCTGCCTATAAGCACATTATCATAACCTTGTTTGATATCAGACGAGACATTAAAAATAACTTTTCTATAATCAAATCTTCTGGCAATCCCTGATGCCGCAATACCGGCCATTGTTATTGCGCCGGAAGAAATATCCTCCGGTATTATATTTACATCGCCATTTGGAAATATTTTAGGGTCAAATAAAAAGTTTGATATATCCGCCAATTTTAAAGGCACGGCCTTTAAACTATATTCAATCTTCAGGAATGAATTCTCAAGATTAACGATCGTCCATAGATCAGGAGAGCAGAATTGCTCGCAATCTTTTGAGTAATGCTGGACAACAGCAAAGTTCAGGTTGTTATAATTGTTTTCAATCAGACCTGAAGGGATTGATAATTCCAGCTTCCCCTCAGGCGATAAAGGGTTTAGCTTTGCCTGCCCGATGATGTTGTCATTGAATTTTATAACTAATTGAGACCTGTCTCCCATAAGGTTTGCAGAATTTATATATGCAATGCTTACAGAGGCCTTTTTAACCTTCCATCTGTCAGGGATTGGCACCGATATGCCGTATTCCCCCTGGATACATTTCAGATTTATAGACCTTGCGGGCGCCAGTTTATACAGGGGGATTTCCAAGACCGATGACTGTGGAACAGCGCCTGATGCGGCGGCAGGGGGGGGCGCTGATATTTCCGATACAGGAACTGAATTTACATCACCATTAACTTTTACAAAGCCCGAGCTTACCCATCCGGGAGTTGTTTTTTCAGGAATCTGGATTCCAAGCCATGAGGTGTCTTTATTGCGGCCTACCACTATCAACTTGGCATACTTAGGCAGTTTCTTTATGATTTTAAATGTTTCGCCTGGCCCCTCCCTTACATTTAATTCTATGGCGGTTGTAATACCTGTTAAGGCAGCCGATGCTGCAATCGCGGTAAAACCGATGCAGCAAAACAGGATTGCCGGGATAAATATCTTTTT
>CAZVZI010000003.1:14430-17809 GCA_964631455.1 uncultured Thermodesulfobacteriota bacterium
TGATTAACGAGCCTCCTTTATGATTTTTAGAGAAGCCGCATGGATTTTTGACGATGCGGCATATGCCTGTTTTTTCAATGTCGCATATATCATCTTATTAAGATAGGCAAAGATTTCCAAAGCGCCTTTTATGCCTCTTATGGCGAAATAGCGCATATCGCTTTTTGTAGAATTCGCCTGTTGAGACCTCTCTTTTATTAAATCTTCCCACCTTTGGCTGTCGCCATAGACAAATCTTACAACACTGGGATATGTTTCTTTGTTGATGACAAATTCGAGCCCGAGAATAACCTTTTCACCCTTTTTTATATGCGTTATGACCTTGGCGCGCAGCTCGTGTTTTTCGCCATAACTGTCATACGATTCTATTTTAATATCATCATTTGCCGACTGAAAGTCAGGTTGATTCAATTCTATGCCGATGCCTGTCAGAGACATATCCCTGATTTCCCCTTCAATATATTGGTTTGTATCAGGGCTGAATATCCTTACCTGCCCTTTTACCCTTATCCTATGATGCTGGCGGAGTTGTTTCCTTTCAATGAATGCGCCAAGTGTGACCAATGTCAGAACCAAATTATAAACGCACCAGCAGAATGTAATGAGGATAACATCCCTGAACAACGGATAGTAAAACCACTTATATATGGCCAGCGGAACGGCAACAAGGTTGACTAAACCCACCAATAAAAATGCGGCTGCCATCGGATTTGTGAACTCGCTCTCAATCTTTTTTCCTTTTGGCGTAATTTTAAATTGCGGTTTTTTAGGATTTAATATCACAGATAGAATGGCAGGCATTAGAAATATAGATTGCACGCTCTCATAAATCTCTGAAAAGAACGGTCTTCTGACCCTGCCGTAAAAGTAATCCATCACTATAAATGTGCTGATAACATGCGGGAGGGCGTAAACCAATATCTGGTTGACGGAGACATAATAGACCTTGAGCCCCAATATAAGAAACAACGCCGGCCCCAAATAAAATATGAATCTGGCGAGTCCAAAAAACCAGAAAAAACAACTGTTAAAATAGCAAAGTTTTTGCGGTATTGTAAGCCCTTTTGCCAGGATGGGATTTGTAAGCATAAATATCTGCGCCATGCCCTGCGCCCATCTTGTCCTCTGCAAAATGTATGCGTCAAATGTTTCCGGAGACAGGCCGCATATCATTGTCCTTTTGATGAAAACGCTGCTGTATCCCTTGTTGTGCAGATGCAGAGACGTCTCGGCGTCTTCGGTAATGGTATTCCCTGAAATCCCTCCCAGCTCCATCAGGTATTTTCTCCTTAAAACAGCCGCAGAGCCGCAAAAGTAACTGGAGTTCCAGAAGTCCATGCCGAGATGCACCTGGCGGTAGAACATATCGTTTTCACCGGGGGAATTGGAGAATGAGCCTATATTTTTTTCAACAGTTGTAGGATTGATAAAAAAGTGAGGGGTTTGCACCAGAAATAATTTTTTATCTTTTAAAAACCAACCGACCGTATTTTTTAAAAAATCCTTTGTAGGCACATGGTCGCAGTCAAGGATGAGGATAAGGTCTCCGCCGGTTTTCTTTAATGCGTGATTTATGTTGCCGGCCTTGGCGTGTTCGTTGGTTTCTCTGGTAAGATAATGCGCGCCTAAAGCCGCCGCCATGTCCCTGAGACGATGGTGTCTGTCCCATGCGGCCTGAGATGTTTCAGGGTTGCCTCTTTTTTGGAGAGTGCCTCCGTCATCCAATATATAGATATTCACCTTTTCCCTTGGATAATCTATCTGGCTGGCAGCCGTTGCCGTAAGTCTGACGATATCGTCAGACTCGTTGTAAGTCGGTATCAAAATATCTACTGTCGGCAGGAGAGAGCGGTCGTCGGGAAGAGGCGCGGGTTTATGTTCCAGCGGCCAGATATTGATGAACATCCCCATAAAATGTATGGTTATGGAATACCATTCCGCCAGATAAAGAAGCATCATCCCCGCTGCATCCGAAAGGTTTGTATATATCAGGGTGTCAAATGTCCTCCATGTAAAATATCTGAGCGTAATAAGTCCTGATATAAGTATGAAAATAATTCTGCCCGGCGCCTCTTGAAATGACTCTATCCTGCCCAATGCCAGCGTTAATCCTAACAACACCCAACTGACGGAGCTTTCATTCGAAAAGCGCAGGTATCTCTCGGCAGAATAGATTGCCAATAAAACCACGGCGGATGTCGCGATATATACGGCAATATGGAAAAGCGTTTTCTTCTCTAAAATGCTATTCGGCACGTCCATAAATCCTTTCGTATGTACGGTTAATGCCATATCATCAGTGGTTTTGTCAACAAGTTAAGGATCCCACTTTTTTCACTTGTCCTCTTGGCCTTCATATGTTAAATTAGGCAATACAATATCATCCTTTTTTGCAAAAAAATCTGCAATTGAATGCAGTGCGCTTTATCAGGAGGGAATATGCACAAGCTTCCTGCTTTAAAACAATTAGAAGAAGATCTTAAAAAATTAGAGAAGGAGCTCAGAATAGACCTGCCCAAAGAGCTAAGGACAGCCGCGGCTCACGGCGACTTCAGGGAAAACGCCGAATACCATGCCGCAAAGGAAAGGCAGACATTCCTGCAGGCGCGAGTTGCGCATTTACATACACGGATTAATGCCCTTTCGTCAATCAAGTTGGACAGCCTGCCGAGGGATAAGGTTGCATTTGGTTCAAAGGTTTTTTTAGAAGATTTGAATACAGGCGAAGAGATTGTGTATGAGCTTGTTACACCGGAGGAAGTTGACCCAAGAAATGGAAAAATATCAATAGCCTCTCCCATCGGCAAGGCGCTTCTGAATAAAGAGGTTGGAGACGAGGCGGCCATACAACTTCCGACGGGGGGAAAAGAATATTCAGTGAATAAGATTATTACGCTGCACGAAATACTGGAAAATTAAGCATATCCTTTTGACGGGTAAATTTAGCCTATCCCGCAAATCTTTTTTTCAGCGACATAAACCAGTTGATTTGCAGGTCTTCATAGGAAATATAAAGACTTGAAGATACAGCCTCTTCAATAGTTTTGCCCTCTCCAAGATTTCCCAATATCCGTTTAACCGCAGACATGCCGAACTCGTTTATTATATAGGCTGTTGCTGAAAGACTTACAGAGTATGCTACAGATGCCTGCATATTATTGTAGCCCATAAATGAGCCTTCAAACGGGCGCAGAGGCAAGGGTTTGTTTGATTTTGAAACAACCGCCAGAAATTGCTCCATATTTTCATTTGCTGTGCCTTCAACATGTTGGGCAATTCCTTCATTTAACCATACCGGCGCCCTTGCTTTGGACAGCCTGTGAACGAGCGCATGGGCATACTCATGAAAGAGCGCCCTTTCGAGCAGATTTGTCCTGCT
>CAZVZI010000004.1:0-2629 GCA_964631455.1 uncultured Thermodesulfobacteriota bacterium
CTTTACGGCAATCCGCCCGGCAAGGTAGACAAAAAAGTTCAGAAAAAGGCAATAGGCGATGAAGAGCCCATTACCTGCAGACCTGCGGATTTATTGGAGCCTGAGCTTGATAAGCTGACCCGTGAACTTGGCGGCAGGGCAAAGAGCATTGAAGATGTGTTGTCGTATGCGCTGTTTCCCAATGTGGCGCTGGAATATTTTGAGCAGCGGGAAAGCGGCAAGCTTGAGCCTGAGCCGCTTGAGGAGCCCAAAGAGGCAGAGGCGCAGCATGCGCCTTTAATGGCAAATCTGGCGCCGAGTGAATTCATCATCACAGTCCACGGCGAATCGTATCGTGTGAAGGTCGCAGGCGCAGGCCACAAGGTGGAAGGCAAGAGGCCGTTCTTTTTAAAGATAGACAACCGTCTGGAAGAGGTGATGCTGGAATCGCTCACCGAGGTCATCCCTTCCACAGCAGGAGAGATAGAGGCGAAACCGACCACCACCTCTGTCAGGCCAAAGGCCATGAAAAAAGGCGATGTAACCGCGCCCATTCCGGGTAAGGTTACCAGCATCAAGGTTTCCGAAGGCGCGAAGGTAAATGCCGGAGATACACTTTTGACCGTGGAGGCCATGAAGATGGAAAACGAGGTGCATACGCCCATGGACGGCGTGGTGAAAAAGATTTATATAAAGGTGGGAGATTCTGTAAATCCCGATGAGACGCTGATGGTGATAGAAAAAGAATAAGGTATTCCCACGCTTCACATTTTTGAAATTTTTTCACCCGCAAAAACGACAGAAATAAATAGTATTTTTGTTGCTATTATTGTAAAAAATATCAATAGTGGCAATCCACAAGTTGGCGGTAATTTTAAAAACAGAACACAATGACAATTAACATTAACGATATTTCACAAGGACTGCCGGGACTGACTACAACAAGCGGAAAACATCTATTTGAAGCTTGTGTGGTTTGCTTAACCAGACAGAACCACAACCACCGCGGGACTAAACTTAGTGTTTATGGCGACAAAAAAATTGATTTTACATTAATTTGGGATAATGTTTTTGACGACCAATTAGACCGAACTTGGGCTGACCAATTTTACGCAACTGAACACGGTGCAGTTTGTTTAGCAATTCTCCTTGCTCTAAAACTAACTGACTATACCATCATTGAGAAATCAGCCAGGGAAAACGGTTTTGACTATTGGCTTGGACAAAAAGATGACATCTTATTTCAGAAGAAAGCGCGATTAGAAATTTCAGGAATTTTTTCTGGAACTGAAAAAGAAATAAACACAAGATATAAGGTAAAAGTGAAGCAGACAAACCAATCAGATGGGCTTAATTTACATGCTTACATTGGCATTGTTGAATTCAGCAATCCAATTGCTAACTTTGGCGTGAAAAAATGAATATTAAAGACCTACATATAAAAGCGATTTCAATAGCCGATGAAGCGTTTATCAAGAAGTTTAATGGACAACTTGATGAAGCAAAATTACTTTTTAAGGAAGCCCTTATATTTGAAAAGGAAGCGGCATTAGCTGCCCAAAAGGAAAATATCGGTGAACCATCAATTTCTGTCTTGCTTAAAAGTGCTGCAGCTCTTGCTATAAACTGTGATGAATTTCGTGAAGCCGAGAAGCTCATAAGTATTGCATTGTATGGTGAACCACCTTTTGAAATTGCTGAAGAGCTAAGAAATTTACTTGAAGAACTTCATTTTCAAAGGCATTTGCAATTACAAGGAATTACTCTTGACCCGACAGAGTTGCAATTAGTTATTGCTGGCAAAGGGATTGGTTACGGAATGGTAAAATCTAATGAAATTTTAGACCGCATAAATACTTTTCAAAATATTACATTACGGACTGTTGAGAGAAAACTAGGAAAGCCGTTTAGAGGAAAAGGAAATATTCCCCAAAATATCAAAGAGAGTTTTCAGGCTTATATATCGGTTCCAAGGGCACAAAGCTTTGCCTTTACTATCAGGCTGGGAGAAAATTCAGAGCAATTAAAAATTCCGGGATTTGAAAGTTCTGTTGAAATAATTGACGACATTATTGACAATATTAGTTTAGTTAACCAAGCCAACTTTGAAATTCTAAAAGAAAAAATAAAAGATGAAATTTACTTTAAAAATTTTGTAGGGCTTTCCAAGGAGTTAGCACCTGATGGAAAAGAAATCAATTTAGTTGGTTTGACAATTACAAGAAACGGAAAGGAAAAGAAAGTTCAATTTACAAGACTGAGAAAAGACATCCATTCATCAGTTTTCATTGATGAAAATGAGCTCAAACAAAGTCAAGATAAAAGAATTGAACTTACAGGTAGGTTGTCAGCAGCAGACCAAGATAAAAGCAATATTCGCTTAACACTTGATAATGGATTTAAGTATTCGGTAACTGTTCCAGAGGGACTTGGTGACATCGTAAAAAAATATTGGGGAGAACAGGTGAAAATTATTGGAACTGAAATCAAAAAAGGAGTAGTAAAACTTATTGACCTTGACCCTGTATAACGACAAAAAGAAAAACTACCGCTAACATCGGTTGCGTGAGCAATACTAACAAGCAAACTGAAACAGTTGTAGGGTGGGTTATGCCCACCAAAATAAAGTAGCAGGAATCACCTTGGACTT
>CAZVZI010000004.1:2639-17592 GCA_964631455.1 uncultured Thermodesulfobacteriota bacterium
AAACCTATGTCAACAGAACCCTTTGGACGACTTGATAACAGCCCTGAAATAAGGGAAAAACTATTGCCCTGCTGCCGCCTGAAAACAGGCGGAATTTGGGAAGACCCCATCAGTGGCCACAGGGTCGGCGTGTTAGATGCAACCAACCTTGAGGATGTTATTAAAATTTTTGGGACAGAGAAAGCAACCCTTTCCGTTCAAGACCCGCCATATAATGTCGTTGTCGGAAATGAAAACACGGACAACCTTTTTAAGATGAATCTGCGGGAGTATATGGCCTACTCAAAAAAATGGGTTGGCAACAACCTGAAAATTCTTGCAAAGGATGCAAGTTTATACATCTGGCTCGGCGCAGACCAAAAGGAGCATTTTCAACCGTTGCCCGACTTTATGATAATGATGCGCGGCTACCCTGATTTGGTGTCGCGCAGTTTCATTACCATGAGAAATCAACGCGGCTACGGAACGCAAAAGAACTGGATGGCGGTGAGACAGGAATGTTTGTACTATATTAAGGGTAACCCATACTTTGATGTGAATGCCGAATACACAGACATTCCCAAAATTCTTCGAGGATATTATAAAGAAGTTAATGGACAAAAAACTGAGAATATGGAGCGAAGCAAGTCAGAGAATATTCGCGCCGGAAATGTTTGGGTTGACATTCAACAAGTGTTCTACCGTCTCCATGAAAATGTTGCGGGGTGCTATGCTCAAAAGCCAATAAAATCTATTGAGAGAATTGTAAGGGCAAGCAGTAAACAAGGAGATTTGATAACAGATTTTTTTGCGCATGCTGGAACTACTTTAATCGTAGGTGAAATGCTCAAAAGGCGAGTTTTCACTTTTGATATTGACCCAATTTTTGCAGAGCTTACGATTAGACGGCTTGAACATTTCAGGAGGACAGGCGAAGCAGGATTTCAATTCGGCAACCCGTTTCCCGAAATAACCGATTTCATTATTGAGCAGCAAGAAGCAATATTCCAAGAGAAACCATTAGCGCGAACAACCCTTTTTTGATATGGAAAAACTTAAAGAGCAATTAGACACACTGATTGAACGGCTTGAGCACTCTAAAACATTTAGGGAAGATTTGGAACAGCTTGTTTCTATCTCTCCGTTCAGCAAATACGAATATATTATTTCAACGCTTTTCTCGCATGGCAAGTTGCAATTTGAAGAATATCTTGAAATGCGGGATGAATACATCAATAGAAATTTATTTCTGCCCCTGTTTGAAATAACCGCCCCTCGTGGTTTTGGCGATACATGGGCTTTCGGGCAACTCACCCAACTTGAACCTGATTTCAAGAGACCGAACAAAAAGATTGATGCCGCATATAAAGGTGAATACGATTTATACCTTGATTGGACAGACAACGAAGGCAAACAGCGCTACATCAAAATTGAAGTAAAAGCATCAAGGGCTAATGACAGAGAACGGAATGATGAACCGCTTTACATCAAAGCCTTGGCATCTGACAGCAAAAGACCTTTTTTGATGAACTTTCAGCAGTTGAAGCCGAGATGCTGCAATGTTTTTATTTGGATTGCAGTTTACAGGGACCAAATCAAATACTGGGCAATCAACTCAGGAGAGATTAAATCAAATAAATACCTGACGCCGCAGCACAGAAACGAAGCAACGGCAGAAAGAGAAAAGGACTACAAAAAGGAAGATATTTACGAAGGTCAGATAATGGTTACCAATGACAACATATCTTATTTTGACTGGTATCTGACAGATGGAAAGAACTTGAAAAAAGCAGTAATTGCTCAATATAAAATTCAACACGGAGTCAAATAGCAACAGGTTAAGCAGGGTAAGATGTGTCTACCCTATGGACAGTCGTATTTCTTTTTTATGCCCCTCCTAAAAGTCCTCTCCATAGTATTCCCCGTATTCAGCATTATCGGGCTTGGATTTCTGTTTGCCCGATTTAAAAAGATAAGCCTTGAGCCTGTTATAGAAATACTTTTATACCTCACCATCCCATCCCTTGTCATATCATCGCTCACAAAAAAACAGTTAATTATCGGCGAGGTAACCATAGTATTCCTTGCTGCCTGCGGCGTGGTTCTTGGAACCGGGATTATAAGTTTCTTATATCTGAGGATTATAAACAGGAAAGAATTAAGAGGCTTTTATCTCCCAACCATGTTTATGAATTCCGGCAACATGGCATTTCCCCTTGCCCTGCTTGCATTCGGGGAGGACGGTCTTGCAGTGGCAATCATATATTATGTGGCAATAAGCGTTCTCGTTTATTCGCTGGGAATATACATAGCAAAAGGCCAAGGCGGGTTTTCAGAGATTTTTAAATTGCCCTTGATATACGCATCTATCGCCGGCATAACATTGAACCTTACAGAGACGGTATTGCCTCAACCTATCTCCTCAACAGTGGAAATCCTTGGTAATGCCACCATCCCCCTGATGCTGGTAAGTCTTGGCTACCGCCTTCACTCAACACACCTAACCTCTCTTGGCATATCCATATCAGGGGCGCTCATAAGGATTATCGGCGGCGCATTGATTGCATACTTGATAACAATTATTTTTAACATAGACGGCCTGAATCAGAAGATAATCATTTTGTCTTCTTCAATGCCTTCAGCAGTGATAAACTTTATTGTAAGCTACAGATATAAACTGCACTCGGAGCTTGTCGCCTCCATTATATCCATCAGCACGGTTTTAAGCCTTATAACAACGCCGATTATCCTCGCCATGCTCCTGTAAAATTGCATTTATATAACGACCAACTTATGTTAAAATTTAATTGACATTATGCCGGTTAATATTGTAATTTTATGACCCCAGAACTTTTTGAGGAGGAATATTACAATGGGTAAAAATATTACGCAAAAGATATTAGAATCACATCTCGTGTCGGGCGCAATGGCAGCGGGCAATGAAATAGCCATAAAGATTGACCAAACGCTTACTCAGGACGCTACAGGCACGATGGCCTACTTGCAATTTGAGGCCATGGGCGTGCCGAGGGTCAAGACAAAACTCTCTGTTAGCTATGTTGACCACAACACCCTCCAATATGGCGGTTTTGAAAATGCGGATGACCACAGGTTTTTGCAGACAGTTGCGGCAAAGCACGGCATATATTTTTCAAGGCCCGGCAATGGCATATGCCATCAGGTGCATCTTGAGAGATTTGGCGTTCCGGGACAGACCATGCTCGGTTCAGACAGCCATACGCCCACATGCGGCGGCCTCGGCATGATGGCAATCGGCGCTGGCGGGCTTGATGTTGCAGTTGCCATGGGCGGCGGGCCGTTCAATCTGAGCTATCCCAAAGTTGTGCTGGTGAACCTCAAAGGCAAACTCAAACCGTGGGTTTCTGCAAAAGATGTAATCCTTGAACTCCTGAGAAAGATGACGGTAAAAGGCGGCGTGGGCAAGGTCATTGAGTACGGCGGCGAAGGCGTAGCCAGCCTTTCTGTGCCTGAAAGAGCTACCATTACCAACATGGGCGCGGAACTCGGCGCGACAACATCCATATTCCCAAGTGATGAGATAACAAGGGAATTTTTGAAGGCGCAAAACAGGGAAAAGGATTGGATAGAGTTTGTTGCCGATGCCGATGTAAAATATGATGAGACAATTGAAATAAATCTAAGCAAACTGGAGCCCATGATCGCAAAGCCCCACAGCCCTGACGCCGTGTGCAAGGTGTCGGATGTTGAAGGCATGAAGGTTGACCAGGTCTGTATCGGAAGCTGCACCAACTCCTCATTCAGGGATTTGATGCTTGTTGCCGATGTATTCAAGAAAGGAAATTTCAAAGTCAATCCCAATGTAAGCATGACAATCTCTCCCGGTTCAAAACAGGTTCTTGAGATGATTACATTGAACAAAGGCCTTGCAAGCCTGATTGAGGCAGGCGCCAGAATCCTTGAGGCGACATGCGGGCCTTGCATAGGCAACGGCCAGTCTCCGCCGTCAAAGGGCGTTTCTCTCAGGACATTCAACAGAAACTTTGAAGGCAGGAGCGGAACAAAGGATGGGCAGGTCTATCTATGCAGCCCTGAAGTTGCGGCGGCAGCGGCCATCTACGGCGTAATCACCGACCCAAGAAAACTGGGCAAGTATCCGAAGATTAAGATGCCAAAGGAATTCAGGGTGGATGATTCAATGGTAATCCCGCCTGCAAAAGACCCGTCAAAGGTAGAAATATTAAGAGGGCCTAACATAAAACCGTTGCCTGTGGCAATAAAAGTTCAGGGCGGCGTAAGCGGCAGCACATTGATAAAACTCGGCGACAACATAACAACAGACCATATCACGCCGGCAGGCACATGGCTCAAATACAGGAGCAATGTTCCAAAATATTCGGAATCGGTTTTTTCAGCCATTGATGCCCAGTTCCATGAAAAGGCAAAGGCTGCAAACGGCGGGTTTGTCATTGCAGGAGAGAATTACGGACAGGGCTCTTCAAGAGAACATGCTGCGCTCTGCCCCATGTATCTCGGCATTAAAGGGATTGTTGCAAAGAGCTTTGCCAGAATACACAAGGATAACCTTGTAAACTTTGGCATCCTGCCTCTAACATTTGCAAGCCCTGCTGACTATGACATAATAGACCAGGGTGATAAGCTGGAGATAAACGACCTTGCAAGCCAGCTAAAGGCAGGAGACTCGTTGACCATAAAAAATGTTGCAAAGGGTAAAGAGATAAAGGTTAAACATGGGTTTAGCCGGCGACAAGTCGATATTATACTTGCAGGTGGATTACTGAACTTCACAAAAGGACAGGCAGCGTAAAAAACACAGCGGCAAACCGCAGGTTAAAGCCCTATCCACCGAATGGATAGGGCTTTTGTTTTTCATGTAAACCCACGCGCCAAAATTTTTAGTGCGTGGTAAACCTTTTTTATTAACAAGCGTCTAATTATTCAGATAGCGGGTATTAAATGGAAAAGGAAAGTCCGGACAATCTGCTCATAGAACAATTTAAGAATGGAGACACAAGGGCATTTGAAGAGATAGTCAGAAGATACAGAGAGAAGGCATGTGGTCTTGCCTATAATCTTACGGGCAGCAGGGAGGATGCTGAGGACATATCGCAGGAGGCCTTTGCCATTGTTTACAGGAAGATAACGGCATTCAGGGGAGAAGCCAGTTTCAGGACATGGTTTTACAGGATAGTGGTTAATCTGTGCAACAGTCATTTACGGCGGAGGAAATGGATAAAGATGATAGGATTCGGTTTGGGAGATGAAGATACTGCGGTTATTAATGAAATATCCATTAACTCAAACACAGGCGCCGGAATAATATCAGAGAACATAAAATTAAAAAAGGCTATAGACGACGCAGTAAAGGCCCTTCCTCTCCAGCAACGTGAGGTCTTTGTTATGAGGCATTTCCACGAGATGAAACTCGGTGAAATCGCCAGATGCCTGAACTGTGCCGAAGGCACTGTGAAAAGCCACCTTTTCAGGGCAGTCAGAAATCTTCAGGAAAGACTAAAGGATTTTGCAGATTGAAGGAGAAATAGCTATGAAATGCAATCAAGATACGCTCAGTGCCTATTATTACGGGGAACTGGATGAAGAAACAAATGCGCTGATAGAAAGACACATGCAAGAATGCGTGGGATGCAGTGAGGAGTTTAAAAGACTCAAGGTCATTCTTGATAAGGTGGGTGTGGAAGGCAGATTATCCTCGTCTCAGAAGCCGTTCAGCAGTTATCTGGAAGGGGTTTACGAAAAGACAAAGAAACAAAAGATATGGGGATTGGGGATACCCGTCCCCGGATTTGTGTCCGCAGGCATTGCTATAGTCATTATAGCTGTCTTCATAACAGTTGGGATGTATCTGAAAGAATACAGGGAGGACAGCCTCCTTGCCCAGAATTATGAGGTTATCCAACACCTTGAATTCCTTCAGAATATGGAAGTGCTCCAAAGTATGGAAGAGTTGGAGATGATGGGGTCCTGATATATGAAAAATGGTAGCGTCATCGGAAAGGTGAGTCTGCTGCTCCTGCTGTTTTTAATGGTATCCATAAGGCATGTATGGTCTGGCCAGGACACACCGGCAGAAAAGTTAGAGGCAGAGGAAAAGGAGATTATTGAAAATCTTGAAGCCCTGGAAATCTTTGACCTGTTAAAGGGCATGGATATGTTTGAGGATTATCCTATGGAAGAAGATATGGATTTCAGGGATGTAAGGAGGAATTAAACATGAAGAAAACCCTTTTCATAGCCTTCATGGCAGCAATATTTGGGTTAGCCGTTACAATGGGCAGCACACATGTCTTTGCCGAAGAAAAGGAATATGGCGGAGCATACGAACAAAGGCTAAAGAAATGGCAGGAGATGCGTCCCGAAGAAAAGGAAAGGGTAAGGGAGTTATATAAGCGCTGGAAGGATCTTACACCAGAGGAGCAGAAAATTATAAAGAGAAATCTTGAGAGGTTCCGCAGTATGCCGCCGGAGGAAAGGGAGAGGCTTAAACAAAGGATGCAGCATTTCAAAAAACTTCCACCTGAAAAAAGGGAGAGGCTTATTAAGAATTTTGAGAGATGGAGAAATCTCTCACCTGAAGAAAAACAGGGATTGAGGGAGAGGTTCAAAAAATGGAAGGCACTTCCACCTGAAGAAAGGGAAAGGATAAAAGAAAGACAGAGGGAGAGGCGACATCCCGGACATGAAAGGCCGGCCCCTACGCAGCGGAAAAAAACCTGAAGGAGGTGGATAATCTTAATTCATCATGTAAACCTTTTAAGTTTTCTGGCGTCAATATTAGCAACAATTCTATCAAAAGGAGGTAATAGCTATGAAGTGGATATTGACAATAACTACAGTAATTTTGGGCATATCGTTGATATGGGTTATGCCGGCATTATCGGAATCAACGGAAGAAACCAATATAGAGCCTGCCGCGCCGGCTACCCCTGTCCTTGAAAGACGAGGTGATAGAATCGAGGACATGCGGGATAGAAGAGAGGATGTCAGGGATAGGCGGGAAGATGTGCGGGACAAGAGAGAGGATATACGAGACCGCAAGGAGGATAAAAGAGACAAGCGGGAAGATATCAGGGACGAAAGAGAAGATGTAAGAGAAAAGAAAGGAACTCATTCAGCAGGCCATAACAGACCGCACGCAAAGCAGGAGCGGAAGCAGAGGCCTGGGAGATAGAGCCTTCCGTTTCACAGGCAAAATGGGGCCTTAATCAAAATCAGATTAAGGCCCCCTCTTTATCAACGCCCACTTCCTGTCCGAGTCTTTTTATGGGCTCAGGGCTGGAAAGCCGGACTGCTACATAATCCGTGCTCCCGAATGACGATTGAGAAAAGTAAATTATAAACCCCGTTAGAAGGCTTATGTGTATCAAGATTCTTCCTATCCACTTTGACATTGTCTTTATCAAATGGCTTTCTAACGGGGTAAAGAGGCAAGAAAAAGGCCAGCTTGTTAAAATCATCTATTGTTCCAATATGGATAGCCTTAGATATTTTTTTACCATCTTTGAAGCCCTGTCCATATCACAAAACGGCAGTTCTCCAAGGACAGGGATATTGGTAAGCCTTTTTATCTCGGTTTGATTTGCGGAAAGGGATTCATCGGTTGCAAGGGCAGGGTAGTTAATTATAATACCCTTAACCTCTAAACCGATGGACTGGGCGTGCTTAACCGTCAATAATGTATGATTTATTGTGCCGAGTCTTGATTCGGCAATAACTATAAGCGGCAGATGAAGAACTTTTATTAGGTCGGCAACAGTTTCATTTTCATTTATAGGCGCAAGCAGGCCGCCTGCGCCTTCTACAAACATTATGCCGTGCCTTGACGCAAGTTTGTCATAACATTCTTTTATCCTGTTTAAGTCTATATTTTTGCCTTCAAGTTTTGATGCAATGCTTGGGGCAAGAGACGCTTTGAAACGATATGGATTTATCAAATCAAGTTCATCGCCGACCCCTGCTGCATTCTTGAGATAAAGCGCATCTTGAGGCTCAAGCTTTCCATCCTTTTCAGCGCACCCTGTTTCAACAGGCTTCATCACACCGACATTAACCCCCTTTTCTTTAAATACTGCCGCAATACCGGCAGTAACAAATGTCTTGCCTACACCCGTGTCAGTGCCTGTGATGAAATAGCCTTTGGTTTGCATAGACCAAATGGTAGCAGAATAAAAAAATACAGTCAATTGACGAAATAACGGTTTAGGGGTATATTTACTTGGGAGGTGGCGCATGAAAAAAGTTTTAATTCCTTTAGCTCCTGGTTTTGAAGAGATAGAGGCGCTTGCAGTTGTGGATATTTTACGGAGGGCGGGGGTGGAGATAACAATGGCTGGAACCGCAGAAAACCCCATTGAAGGGAGAAACAAGATAAAGGTTTTGGCAGATGTATCTCTGGATTCCGTCAAAGAGCATGACTTTGACATGATTGTCCTGCCGGGCGGCGCGGTTGGCACAGAAAATCTCAAAAAGGATATACGAATAAAAGAAATCGTAGAGAGGCTTTACAAAAAAGGCAGGTTCATTACAGCCATCTGTGCTGCGCCCACAGTGCTTTCCGCCATCGGCATCACTGCCGGCAGAACTGTTACAAGCCATCCTACGGTAAGAACAAAGTTGGAAAAAGAAAAAATCTCAGATGAAAGGGTTGTGATTGACGGCAATATCATCACCAGCCAGGGACCGGGCACAGCAGTAGAATTTGCGTTTAAGCTGGTAGAGGTTTTGCTTGGAAAAGAGAAAGTAGCTGAAGTTAATAAAGGGGTGCTGGCGAGGATTTAAGCAATCTGTTGTATGCAGCGACAAACTATATCCATCATCTTTTTTATCTCTGCCGTTGTAATGCTCAACGGCGGCATTATTACAATAACATTCCCAAGTGGTCTGATGATAAGACCGTATTTTCTTGCCTCCATGCAAATTTTGTGGCCAATCCTTTGTTCCGTGACATACGGCTCTTTTGTTTTCTTATCCTTGACCAATTCTATGCCTGCAATAAGCCCCTTTTGTCGTATATCGCCCACATGGGGCAGGTCTTTGAAATCTTCCAACAACCCGGACAATAATATAATCTTTGGTTTAAGTTTTTGAAGAGTTTTTTCTTTTTTAAATATGTTTAGATTGGCTATAGCAGCCGCACAGCCCAATGGATTACCTGTATAAGTATGGCCGTGAAAGAATTGCTTCATTTCTGTATATTCGCCGGGGAATGCCTTGTAAATCTTTTCTGTGGTAAGCGTTGCAGCAAGCGGAAGATAGCCTCCTGTTATCCCCTTTGCAAGGCAGAGAAAATCTGGCATTACATTTTCATGCTTGCAGGCAAAGAGCTTTCCTGTTCTTCCAAAACCTGTTGCAACCTCGTCTGCAATGAGCAAGATATTATATTTTGTGCAGAGTCTTCTTACCTCTTTTAAAAACCCATGCGGCGCGACAATCATGCCGGCTGCGCCCTGAACAATCGGCTCTATTATGCATGCAGCAATCTCTTTGTGATGCTTTTTCAAAACCTCTTCAAACCTTTTTATACAGGCAATCTTGCAGGACGGATATGTCTTGTTTATCGGACATCTATAACAATATGGATAATATGCCTTGTAAGTCGGGAATAACAGAGGCTTGTATTTCTCTACAAAAATATCAATCTCGCCAATGCTCATGGAGCCGAATGTATCTCCATGATAAGCGCCGGCGAAAGATATGAATTTTGTCTTTTTCACTTCTGACTTCTGACTTCTTTCGCCTGAGGCGGATGACTGCTGCTCCCAGTATTGAAATGCCATCTTTAACGCAATCTCAACAGCAGTAGAACCGTTGTCTGAATAAAAGACCTTTGTCAAACCCTTTGGCGCAATCTTTACAAGTTTTTCGGCTAATTCAATTGAAGGCACATTGCCAAGCCCCAAAAGTGTTGAATGGCTTATTTTATCAATCTGTTTTTTTATCGCATTATCTATCTCTTTTTTCCTGTGGCCGTGGACATTGACCCAGAGGGATGAAACCCCGTCAAGATACTTCCTGCCATTGGTATCAATAAGATAATTTCCTTCTCCTCTTTCAATAATAAGAGGCGTTTCTCTCTCCCATTCCCTCATCTGCGTGAACGGATGCCAGACATGCCTTTTGTCCAGAGATTCCAGTTTTTTATTTCTGTTCATAACAGTTTGATTCTCTCACTTCCCTACCTTCGTCTCCTTTTTATACTGCATTATCTTAAGTTTTGCGAGAAAAAATTTGGAAGGTAAACTGATTGACAAGCTATCTGAAATTACGATATATATTCAAAAGAGTTGTTTATAATATAAAAAGAATATTAGAACATCGGACATGATTGGTCCTCTGGAGGTGCCAGATGTATAAAAACCGAATCTTCATCGTCCTTTTGCTCTTGCTGATATTGAACGGTTGTGTTTCCTTTCAATCACGTTTTACACAAGAGAACATCATGAAGTTACGTACAGGCATGTCAGCAGAAAAAGTCGTCGCGATCTTTGGAAATCCCATTAAGACAGAAGCAAACACTTGTGGGCAAGCCACTGGCAGACCATGGACGTGCATCACATGGTGGTATGATAGCACGAACATTCTCTATGCAAAGCGTCTTACTTTTTTTGAAAATGAAGATGGACGTCTGTATCTGAGTTTTTGGGATATGGGATACTACTGACATCCTCGGTTGGGTCAAAAAATAGGGAGAATAAGGGAAAATAAGTCAACGCCCATTAAAAGAAAGTGTACGTGAATCTATAGGGTATGCATATACGCAAACATGGCCTTCTTTGTATGGAAAAATTAACAAAAGATGATGTGGTTCTCGCTTGGTTTTTTTGTGGCCTGCGAGATCTTTTCTTTGCATTTCAAATAGACTCCCCCTTCCGGTATGAACCTTTCATGAATACTATGGGATTCGAAAAATTATGTAAATCCTATCTACTTGCCGAAAATTCATCAAAATACGAAAATTTAGAAGATGGGACTGTTGCAAAATACCAAGTTGAGAAAGTCGGACTAGATTGGAAAGATGTTGTTAATAAATTGACCAAGAATGATTGGGCTAAGTTAATAAGTCCAACAGAGATGCGTTTAGATGTGAATTTAGGTATTGCAAAAGGCAGCATGTTGGAAGTCTTCGGTGATAATTTCTTGAAGATTTTGCCCATTTTGCAACAGTCCCAAGATAATAAGGCGAAAGAAAAAATCAATTCTCTGGCAAAAGGATGGGGGCATGACTTGGAAGAAATGATAAATAAAATAGCAGGTTCTATAGGAAATCAAATTATAGAAAACATAACATCTCAGAGCTTTGATGGTTACACCGGAAAGCAACTTATCAAAGTTATGCAAGCTGCTTACTTGGAATGTCGATATCCTGTTCCCAGACATATCCATGAAGAATTTCCTGTCAATGGAAAACCTGATATGTATTGGGAGCCGATAGCTTCATCAGGTATTGAAAAATTTTGTTTTACCTTCACTCGTACAATTATTACCCATTTAAAAGAGAAATTTGATATTTTAATTCCTGAAGATAGTTTTAATGAGATATTAAATGGTGAAGCAGGGGTAAGATTTCGTAACCTGTTTTTAAAAGATACACCTGATGATTTTTTAAAATAAATCCTATAGTCAATTGTAATTATGGTTATGGTTATGGGGCTAAGCTTGCAAATACTATATAGAATACTCCAACAACTACCTCCCCCTTAAAGCCTTCTGCAAAAACTCGCACCCTTGTTGAAGCCCCAAATCACAAGCCTTTTGAAAATCAGAGATTGCCTTGCCCATAATACCTTTATTGTAATAAGCAACCCCACGATTATAGTAGGCTTTTTCATAATTCGGATTTATAGCAATTGCCTTGTTATAATCTCCCATTGCCCTGTCATGTTGCCCTTTGCTATCATAAGCATTCCCACGATTAGTGTAGGCTTCTGCATAATTCGGATTTATAGCAATTGCCCTATTAGAATCATCAATCGCCCTGTCATATTGCCCTTTATTGTAATAAACAGCTCCACGATTAGTGTAGGCTCTTACATCATTTGGATTTATAGTTATTGCTTTGTTATAATTCTCAATTGCCCTGTCATATTGCCCTTTATTACCATAAGCAACCCCACGATTATAGTAGGCTTTTTCATAATTCGGATTTATAGCAATTGCCTTGTTATAATCTCCCATTGCTCTGTCATGTTGACCTTTATTGTCATAAGCAAGCCCCCTATTATTGTAGGCATCTGCATAGTTCGTATTTAAAACAATAGCACTTGTATATGCCTCTATCGCTTTATCATATTCTCCTTTTGTATGATATTTTAATCCTTTTTCAAACCACTCATTTGCCTTAAACAATCTATCTTCTTTAGTCTCTGCAAAAGCAGCGGCTGGGCCCGTTATGTTTTTAAACAGAAAAGGCAGAAATAAAATAATAGCAATAACGATTGTAAGAAAGTGTTTCATGTTAGCCCTTTTGGTTGGCAAAGCCCCCTCAATATTTATAAACTGTTTTCGTTCATCATATAATGAGCAAATAGAAAGGATGTTTGGAAAACAGCGGAGGAGAATATTATCTTGCATATTATTTTATAAAGGTCTTCAATTATACTATCAGGCGTTACGTTAAGAAGGTTTGCTGTTGGTGTTTCTGTCTCTCCATCTTCTACTATTTCATCAGTACGAAACTTTCTTGAGGAACAATAGATTGTTATGAGCATCTTTCCTTCCTTCGCTCCGGGCATCTTAACCCATTTAATCCAAAACCCCACACGATACTTATCTATCTTTTTCTTTGTAGCCCCCAACCAGCCCTTTTCCACATATGTATATGGATAATGAATACTATCTTTATCGTAATACATATCTGCCCCTTCCGAATTTTTTCTTAAGAATACCCAATCAGCTCCCCAAGCATAAGAACTGAGAAAAAAGATAGCTATACATAAAATCATTAATCTTTTCATGTAAAACTCCTGTTAATAACGATATTATCGGATATTGGCAATATACAAAACTAACTTTCTTTATCCGAAGTTTATGATAATCTTTTTAAAAGAGATGTCAAGATTTATTCATTTGTAGAACAATAAAGGGGACGGTTCTCTTTAATTGACAAAGGCAGCAGAAGGTGATAGATTTAAAACATGCCGAGGACAGCAAGAGTAGCTCCAAGCGAGCATGTATATCATGTTCTGACAAGAGGCAATAACCGTCAGGGTGTATTTGAAGACAAAGAAGACTTCAGGAAATATCTGGATCTGCTTCTTCGCTACAAAGAGAAATACCAGTTCAAGATGTATCACTATGTTCTGATGACAAACCATGTGCATTTAGTAATTGAGCCGTCAGAAAGCGGTGGGAGTTTATCCGAGATAATGAAGGGAATCAATCTTGCCTATGCCCAGCATTTTAAACGCAGATATAACCATACCGGACACTTCTGGCAGGACAGATACAAGAGCATCATCATTTCAAAAGACGAATATCTGCTTGCCTGCGGCAGCTATGTTGAACTGAATCCGGTACGGGCAAAGATAGCGGCAGACCCGAAGGACTATACATGGAGCAGTTACAGGGTCTATGCCTACGGAAAAAGGGATATGCTTGTTGATGAGCATCCGGTCTACCTTCAGTTATCGGAAGATGAAGTGGAGCGAAAGAGGAAATATAGAGAATTTGTAAGAGGTATGAACAAAGAAAAAGAGGCAATGAAAGGTGAGATGGACAAGCGGATAGTGTATGGCAGTGAGAGTTTTGTGCAGGAGATGTCAGCAATATATAAGATTTCTGAAAAGATAAGACAAATGGGGAGACAAAAGGGTTGGAGGAAGAATAAAGAGAACCGTCCCCTTTAGTTGCATTTAGTTGCATGTGCCCAAAGAGGCATTCTGTTTGGGTGCAAGTTTAGCCTCTATGAAGATAAAATTTGTAAAAGAAGACTTCAAGTCGTTATTTCCTGTGGCAACAACAGTGAAGGATGTGGCGGAAAAACTTAAAATCCCCCTTCCCACAATTTACAGACTAATTTCACAGGGAAAGGTTTATAGAGGTCAAAAAAGGCTGAGGCCATACGTTTTAGGGGGGATTAAATATCGCTATATTCTTTACAGCAACCACATTGTCAAGATTAACAACGCGTTAAGAATATACAACAAATGGTCCATTCTGGCGAAAATGTTGGCAGCAAAGAGGAAGATTTCTTTCAAGAGCGCAAAACGAGAGGTGAGAAGGTATAAGAAAAAAGGGCTATCATATAAGAAAATAAGTGACCGTATTGACCTTATTAACGGAAACAAGGCATAAGGTCGATGCGCCATGCAACACGAACCTTGCCAGCGAGTACTGTAGAAAATGTAAACATGAACTTATATTTCCGCCTGTTTAACTATTATCAAAAGTAGGACACTTGAGTAAGATTTATTTTTTCAGTTTTTTCAATGGGTTACGAGATATTTCGCTATTTTTTCATACATGAATGGCTTTATAAATGTAGAGAGTTGGCATTAGCCATTTCATATATTATAAGAAAAGTTGTGGGCTTGCGGGTGTGATGCCATGTGGCCGTTTTCCCATAACTATAACAGTGACTGCGAAACCTTTACTTCCTGGTAGCGAAGGTGCCGTGTAAGTTCCCCTTCCGTAACACCTTTTACTACTCCGAAAAGTTTTAAAATTCTTGAAACTCTAAAAGCATTGTCAAAAATGCTATAGGAGAAAAGTTTGCAATGCTTCAGGAAGAAACACTCTTTATAATAAAGATGCACAATGAGTGGTATAAACAGATGCAGAAGATAGTGAAACAAACAACAGGGTAGATCAAGAGATTGACGAAAATCGGGTGGCGACCAACGCTAAGGAGGTGCAAAAAATGAGTTTACCGGCAAGACCATAAAAGGAGGTGCCAAGTTAAAAAGGGCTAATGTTTTTGAGGAAATTTGTAAATGAAAAATGCGTTAGATTTTCAGCA
>CAZVZI010000005.1:0-16820 GCA_964631455.1 uncultured Thermodesulfobacteriota bacterium
TGAGCCTTTCGGTTGACGAGGGGATTGAACTTAATAAGATTGCGAAAGAAAAAAAACGAGTATTGATGGTCGGTCATCTTCTTCAATATCATCCTGCCATAGTGAAATTGAAACAGATGATAGATAATGGAGAACTTGGGAAACTCTACTATATTTACTCTAACAGACTTAATCTAGGCAAAATCAGACAGGAGGAAAATATTCTCTGGAGTTTTGCGCCTCATGATATATCAGTTATTCTTTCTTTAGCAAGAGAGATGCCTGATGAAGTTTCTTGTTTTGGAGGCCAGTACTTGCAGGAAAAGATAGCGGATGTAACTTTGTCCGCATTAAGTTTTCCAAGCGGTATAAAGGCGCATATATTTGTAAGTTGGCTGCATCCATACAAGGAGCAGAAATTTGTTGTTGTAGGTTCAGAAAAAATGGTTGTTTTCAATGACATTGAAAAAACAGACAAGCTTCTTTTGTTTCCTCACAAGATAAGTTGGAAAGGCAATATCCCTGTACCCGATAAAAAAGATGCGCAGGTTGTTGAAACTGATGCCTCAGAGCCGCTCAAAAAAGAGTGCGAACATTTTGTAGAATGCGTGCTGCAACGCAGCAACCCGAATACAGACGGAGAAGAAGGGTTAAGGGTTTTAAAGGTGTTGAATGCCTGCCAGCGGTCATTGGAATCGAGCGGCAAATCAATAGGTTTACAGGGAGTATTAGCGCCAAATAAGCCGTATTTTGTGCATCCAACAGCGGTCATAGACGAGCCTTCTACCATAGGACAAGGCGTAAGTATCTGGCACTTCAGCCATGTACTCAAAGGCTCAAAAATCGGCAATAACTGCAAAATTGGTCAGAATGTAGTGATAGGCCCTAATGTAGAGATAGGCAGCAATGTCAAGGTTCAGAATAATGTTTCTGTATATGAAGGGGTTACGCTTGAGGATAATGTATTCTGCGGGCCTTCAATGGTTTTTACCAATGTATTTAATCCTAGAAGTGAAATACCAAGGATGAATGAGATTAGGAAAACACTTGTAAAACAGGGCGCCACTATTGGCGCAAATGCAACAATCATCTGCGGCAATACCATCGGAAGATACGCCCTCATTGGCGCTGGCGCTGTTGTCACAAAGGATGTGCCTGATTACGGCATTGTTATGGGCAATCCTGCGAAATTAAGCGGATGGGTATGCCGGTGCGGGGTAAAATTTACATCTGATAAAAAGAAACTTATATGCGAATCATGTGGGAATATTTATACTTTAAGTAAGGGTTTGATTAAGGTAATTGAGGAAAAATAATTGAAGGAGGTTTTGCATCATGAAATCTTTTAGTTTCGGTAATAGTAACGTTTCTTCTAAAGGTCATTGTTATGTAATTGCTGAGATTGGTCATAATCATCAGGGGAATCTTGAAACAGCGCTCAATATGATAAAGGTAGCAGCCGCCATGGGTGCTAATGCTGTGAAGTTTCAGAAAAGAGATAACAAGAGCTTGTATACAACGGCATTTTATAACAAGCCTTACGACAATGAGAACAGCTATGGCGCTACTTATGGCGAACATAGGGAACATCTTGAATTTGGCCGTGATGAGTACCTTGCATTAAAAAAATGTGCAGAAGAAAACAGTGTGGAATTTATGTCAACGGCGTTTGATTTTAAAAGTGTGGATTTTCTTGAGGATATTGGAATTACGAGTTATAAGATTGCTTCTGCTGACATTACAAATACGCCATTGCTGGAATACATTGCAAAGATAGGAAAACCAATGTTTGTGTCAACCGGAGCAGCTAATATGGGCGAAATTAGAATGGCATATGAGACGGTTGCAGCACACAATGATAAAGTATGTCTTTTACACTGCATTGCAGGATATCCGGCAGAGTATCATTATCTTAATCTGAAATTTATAGAGACACTAAAGCGAGAGTTCCCAGATGCTATCGTTGGTTATTCAGGGCATGATAACGGCATTCTGGCCCCGGTAATTGCCTATATGTTGGGTGCAGTGGTTGTAGAAAAACATTTCACCTTAAATCGTTCTTGGAAGGGGACAGACCATAAATTTTCCCTTGAGCCCGAAGGATTACGAAAGATGGTGCGGGATTTGAGACGGATTGATGTTTCCCTCGGTGACGGTAATCGCGTGATTTATGATTTTGAAATTGAACCTAAAAAGAAAATGGGTAAAGGCATCTACACCTCCAAACCGCTTTCTGCAGGCACAGTGCTCTCATGGAAGGATATCTGTTTAAAAACTCCGACCAATGGAACTCCGCCGTATATGGTAAAGCAAATTCTGGGCAAAAGGCTTAAGCTTAATCTGGATGCAGAGGCTGCATTATCCATTGACCTGGTGGAATAGCAATCTAAAAATGTCTGAGCAACATACCATGCAGAATAATGCAAAGCTTATAGAGCTAATAAAAAAAATAAAACTTATCGTCTTTGATTTTGACGGCGTTTTTACCGACAATCGCGTCTTGGTTATGCAGGACGGTTCGGAAGGGGTTTTTTGCAGCAGGGCGGATGGTTTTGGCATAGAAGCGGTGAAAAAACTTGGTATGGATTTATTAGTCTTATCAAAGGAAAAAAACCCTGTTGTGCATGCCAGATGTCAAAAATTAAAACTACCCTGCATTCAAGGATGTGATAACAAGGCCGAGATATTAAAGCAGGAAATAGATAGATTAGGAATTCCTCTAAGAGAAGTCGCATATATGGGAAATGATATAAATGACCTTGAATGTATGCGGATGGTAGGGATTCCAGTTTGTGTTTCAGATGCGTATCCCGATATAATTAAAATCGCCCTATATGTAACAAAAGCAAAAGGTGGACGCGGGGCGGTCCGTGAATTCTGTGACCTTGTTGCAAAGGTAAGACAGGAAGAATAGGTTAATTTGCTATGAAGCAGGCAAGAGATATATCTGAAAAACTTGAGCAAATCTTTAGCTTATCCGGTAAAGTTGCTGTGGTGACCGGAGCTGCCGGACAACTCGGCGGTGAGTATGTAAAAACCCTTATCAGCGCAGGCGCATCAGTGGCGGCATTTGATATACGACTGGATAATCCCAAATCCCAACTTGACAATATCTCGTCTGGCAGGATGATAGCTGTTGAGGTTGATATTACAAAAAAGAAATCCATAGAGCATGGTTTAGAGATTGTAGTTTCGCGATTAGGCAATCCCTCCATATTAATCAACAATGCGGCCATTGATGCGCCGCCTAATGCAGATGAACATGATACTGGGCCTTTTGAAAGTTATCCTGACTTGTCATGGGATGTGATGATGAATGTTAATCTCAAAGGAATGTTTCTATGTTGTCAAGTGATAGGCGGATATATGGCTAAAACAATTGGAGGCTCAGTTATAAATATTTCGTCCATATACGGGATGTTATCGCCTGACCAGAGAATTTATGAATATAAAGACAAGCCTTTTTTTAAACCAGTAACTTATTCTGTCAGTAAGGCAGGGGTATTAAACCTCACTCGGTATCTTGCCGCTTACTGGGCAAAGAAGAATGTCAGGGTAAATACCTTGACTTTAGGGGGTGTATTTAACAATCAGGATGAGATATTTCTTAAAAATTATACTAATAAAGTGCCTTTAGGTAGAATGGCAAGGCAGGATGAATATAATGGGGCGATATTGTTTTTGGCCTCAGATGCATCTTCCTATACGACAGGAAGCAATCTTATTATAGACGGCGGTTATAGTTGCTGGTAGAAAGACTTTATCAATCGAAAGGTGCGCAAGATGCAAAAATATCCTAACTTAATAGGCGGAGTGCCGGTCGGGCCTGCCGGCGGAAAATATTTCGAAAACATTAATCCTGCTGACAAAAATGACATCATAGGTTTGTTTCCAAAATCCGGTCAAAGCGACATAGACAATGCTGTTCAGAGCGCCCGAAAGGCTTTTTCCCTCTGGAGTGAAATGACTCCGCCAAAAAGGGGCGAACTGATATATAAAGCGGCAGAAGCGCTGAAAGTGAATCAGGAGCAGCTTGCAAAAGTAATAGTCCGGGAGATGGGCAAGACAATGCCTGAGTCTATGGGCGATATTCAGTCAAGTATTGACGCGGCCAATTTCATGGCCGGAGAAGGACGGCGAATGTATGGGCAAACGTCTTTTTCCTCCCTCTTCCGGAGATGGGCGATTACCAAGAGAGTGCCGGTCGGTGTTTGCGGATTGATTACCGCCTGGAACGCGCCTATGGCCATTATCACCTGGAAGTTGTTTCCCGCCCTTATTTGCGGAAACACGGTAGTTATAAAGCCCTCCGAGGACACCCCATTAACGGCACACCTCTTGGGTGAGTTGTTAACAACAGTCGGTTTCCCGGACGGGGTAGTAAATATCGTCCATGGCATCGGTTCAGAAACAGGAGAGGCCCTGGTAAAACACCCGGATATCAATCTAATTTCTTTTACAGGCTCGACACGGGCAGGGAAACTGATTTCCGAGGAATGCGGCAGGCAACTGAAGAAGTGTTCCCTCGAACTTGGCGGCAAAAACGGACTCATCGTCATGGATGATGCAGACCTCGATGCCGCATCAAAGGCTGTTGCAGCCGGAGCATTTTCAACAGCAGGCCAGCGGTGTGCATCAACAAGCCGCGTTTTTGTTCATGAAGCGGCATATAAGGAATTCATGGCCCTGCTGCTTGATGAGACAAAAAAGATGAAAATTGGCGCCGGCGCCGACCCGGATACCAAAGTATGCCCCATAATCAACAAGCGTCAATATGACAATATACTTGGATATATAGAAGAAGCGAAGAAGTCGGGGACCAGGCTTGTGTACGGCGGAAGCGCATTGACCGGTGGAGTTTATTCGAATGGCCATTATATCGAGCCGACGATCTTTGAGGACGTAGACATCAATTCCAGGCTTGCCCAGGAGGAGATCTTCGGGCCGGTGCTTGCGGTATTCAAAGTCGGCTCCCTTGTGGAAGCGATGGAAAAGGCCAATTCCGTCAAATATGGATTAACGTTCTCAATATTCACTTCAAATGTAAATGCGGCTATGATCGCCCTTGAAAAAGCTGAGGCCGGCTGCTGTTATGTAAATGCGCCTACGTTCGGCTCGGAACCGCATATGCCTTTTGGAGGCGTGAAAGACTCCGGCAACGGGACAAGAGAGCCGGGGACCCAGGCAGTGGATGTCTTTACCGAATGGAAAACAATATATATTGATTACAGCGGAGTAGCGCAGAATTCTCAATATAAAATGAAGTAGGAATGAAGATGACGAAAGACCAAATAAAGAATTTAAAAAAGAAAGCATCAGAGGCCCGTAAACTCATGGTTGAAACGCTGATATGTGCTGGTTGTGGGCACCCCGGCGGCGCGTTCTCAAGCATCGACGTCATGACAGCCCTCTACTTCGACGTCATGAAGATCGATCCCAATAACCCCCGATGGGAGGAGCGCGATCGCTTTATCCTCAGCAAAGGGCACTCGTCTATCGGACTTTACACCGTCCTTCATTTGCGCGGCTTTATGAGTAAGGAGATGCTTCTCACCTTCAGGCAGGACAACAGCCCTTTATGCGGGCATCCCGACATGCACAAGGTGGCTGGCGTGGAGATGAGCACCGGCTCCCTCGGCCATGGCCTTTCGGTGGGGGTCGGCCTGGCAGTTTCCGGAAAGATGGACAGCAAGGGATACCGGGTATTTGTCCTAATGGGTGATGGGGAAACTCAGGAGGGCTCAATCTGGGAAGCGGCGATGTTTGCATCACATCACAGGCTTGACAATTTGATAGGCGTCGTGGACCGCAATATGCTTCAAATTGACGGCAACACGGAGAATATCCTTGCCTTGGAGCCATACAAAGCTAAATGGGAAGCGTTCGGCTGGAATGTCGCGGAGATTGATGGGCATGATTTTGAACAGATAACCGCCAGTTTACGGCAAACCCCTCTTACGGCAGGAAAGCCGACTTTGATTCTGGCGAATACCGTCAAGGGGAAAGGCATTTCGTTCATGGAGCACAACGTAGCCTGGCATGGCGGAGGGCTTAAGGGAGAGCAGGCCAACATTGCACTCAAGGAAGTCAATGATCGCATTGCAAAGGGACAAGGGTAATGGCGAAGAAATCGATGCGGCATGAATATGCCAGGTGTCTTGTAGAGCTTGGCAAAAGACATCAAAAAATAATCGCCCTCGAAGGTGATTTAAAGGAATCGACGCAGTCAATTCAGTTCCAGCAGGCTTATCCGGAGCGTTATATAGACTGCGGCATAGCTGAGCAGAACATGGTGGGCGTGGCAGCCGGTCTGGCTTTGGGCAATAAAATCCCCTTTGTCCACTCTTTTGCCTACTTCATATCCATGCGTGCGATTGAGCAGGTCAGGACTTCAGTGGCCTATCCGAAACTCAATGTTAAATTCGTCGTTTCCCATGGAGGGATCAGCCCCGGCACAGCCGGAACTACCCATCACGCGATTGAAGATATCGCCATCATGCGGGCCATCCCCAACATGACCGTTTTTGTTCCCGGCGACCCGACGGAGCTGCGCCATGTGATCGATGCCGTTTTATCCGTCGATGGTCCTTGCTATGTAAGACTGGGGGCAGGCGATGCTGAAGATGTTTACGGCGAATGTAACAGGTTTGCGACAGGCAAGGCCACACAATTGAGAGACGGCAGCGACGCAGCCATCATCACCACCGGGACGCTCATGTACGAAGGGGTGACGGCTGCTGATATTTTATCAAAGGAGCATGGAGTAAAAGCCCGTGTCCTGCAAATGGCTTCCGTCAAACCGATTGATCGCGATGCGATTATAAAGGCTGCAGAAGAAACCGGACATATCGTTACAGTGGAGGAGCATAATATTCTCGGCGGGCTTGGCGGCGCGGTATGCGAAGTGGCGGCGGAAGCCGGAAAGGGAAAAATTCGAAGAATCGGTATAAATGATCGCTTCTGCGGAGTCGGGTCCGCTGCGTGTTTATTGAAACAAGAGGGACTTACTGTGGAGAATATAGTAAGTTCGGTAAAGGACTTGATCAAAAAACAAGGAAACTGAGAAAACGATGCTGTCCGTAATATCTTGTATGGTTGTGAGAAAAGCTCTTTTACTAAAATTGTTATTCTTGCATACGGATTGAGTGATTCTCTTGAGCGCGCTGGCATCTTCAAAGCAACTGGCAAAGAAATAATTTCAGAAGATGGGCATCAGTGAATATCCGGCATGCGGAACACCGCAGAAGACATCGAAGTTTCATAGGTTGGATGGAGAACCATTGGCAAACCATATCCTGTGACAAAGGGGGTAGCACGAATTGACATTAAGCCTGGCAGATTTTAATCCATCTGTTAGACATTTCATTAGGCGAATATCTCTTTATGCTAATTTTTTCTTCCAGAGATATAAGCGGACAAAAGAGGATTTGTCTAATGATCCTGTAGCTACTTTGTGCGAAATGGCAAAATCCAAACAAGACATGTTTGTCCTGGGAGATTCTGTATATGAGCGCATTTCTGCTTATGATACCGACAGAAGATCTCTCTCCAGAATGATTGAAGACATGGCAAAAGGTTCGTTCGACGTGAGATGTATTTCCTATTCGGCATATCATCTGAGCGTATATTATCTGCTTATTATAGCTGCCAAGATTATAGGTATCAGGCCGGCAATCCTTGTCATTCCCATCAACATGCGCAGTTTCTCACCACAGTGGGATATGAACCCCTTGTTCAGATGTTCTAAACAAGTGAACAAGTTGTTAAATTTCATACGTATGCACGATAGAACGAAGCTCCCAGAGCTCTATGGAAGCGACGGAGGCATAAGTATCAGAACTTACATTAATTCGGAAGCAGAATTTCTTAAAGGCGGATTCAGGACAGTCTCGGATTTTATAGATATTATCTACTCAAAGCCAGAGACAGAAGAGGAGAGAGAATTCCGCTACGGTCAGATTTTCACTTATCATTATCTTTATTCACTGGGTCAGAATCATCCCAAATTGCGAATTTTGAAAGATATCATACATATGACAAGAAAGGACGGAATTAATGTTTTTTTATATATAACACCAATCAATTATCAGGCGGGACTGCGATATGTAGGTAACGATTTTCTTAATCTTTTCTCAACAAATATCGGGGTAGTCAGAGATTGTATTTTTAAGGCAATTTCCCTGGAATTGGCCGGAACTGTCGCATCTCGCGAATCAAATGTCATGTTTTGTGATCTCAGCGCCAGGCTGGATAATGAGCATTTCTTCAGTGAACATGAATCTACAGAACATTTAAATGAAAAGGGGCGGGCTTTCCTTGCTGGCACTATCATCCGGGAAATCGCACTGTTTAGGGAATGAGCAATATCACTGTTAACAGGTTATTTATTTGTCCCGTCTGCGGGGCGTCGGAGTTTACCGAAATTCAACCATATAGGGGTGAATCCCCGGGATTCGTCGACAAAAACATTATCGAATGTAATACATGTCACCTCGTGCATATGCATCCGTTGCCTTCTGACGAGGAACTTGGACGGTACTATGAAACTTATTGGGATGGAGAGTATCTAAAAGACATGCTGCAGCTCTTTGAAAAACAGGCAGAGACGCGCTTTGAATTTTTTCGACCTTACCTACCGCCAGCGGATTCGTTTTCTGTAATAGACGTGGGCGCGGGATTCGGGCTTATTAAAAAAGTTTTGACAGATGCTTTGAAGGACCGCGCTGTAATATACGATGCAGTGGAGATAGATCCTGTCGCCGTAAACTATCTGAGAGATGTTATAAAACCGAGGGTTGTTTATCCGGATGTAAAGGAAAGCGGCGAACAATACCATCTGATGATTCTTTCTCATATCATGGAGCACCTGAGAAACCCGCTTCAGTTCCTCAGGGGGCAGCAGGCGAGAATTACGAATAACGGGTTGCTTTTTATTGAGGTGCCGAACCGGGATTATCTATTCAAAGCCAGGAATGAGCCTCATCTGATTTTTTTCGATCCGGATTCATTGACGTCTCTGGTAAAAAGGGCAGGATACCGTGTTCTTAAGGTTGACACCTGCGGTCAATTGATAGGAGATATGGAGAATAGGCAGACTCATGCCGGTTGGGTGAGGGGTTTTATTCGGTCTCTTCTCCCGGGCGGGATACAGAAACTTATTAAAAAGATAATAGACAAAAGGGCCGCTGAAACGGTGGTTGAATCAGTTTTTCAATACGGTCCTGAAAGGCGATGGATACGACTGGCAGCCTTAAAAGAATCATGATATGGGAATAGGTATTATTTTATGTCGAAGCTGAAGGCAAATATTATAGCAAATGCAGGAGGACAGGCATGGGGTGCGATACTCGGTATCGCTCTTGTGCCTTTCTATTTAAGATATCTCGGAGTGGAAGCCTATGGCCTCGTGGGTTTCTTTGTATCCCTTCAGGCGATTATCAGCATCCTTGATATGGGATTAAGCACAACTGCAAACAGGGAGCTTGCGAGAATGTCCGTAGAGCAGGAAACGGCCGCAGAGGTGCGCACCATGGTGCGCACCCTCGAAGTCATCTACCTTGCTGTCGCAGTCCTCATAGCAATCTGCTTTCTGGCGCTTTCTAAGTGGGTTTCAACCGAATGGGTGATTGCGGAGAAGCTTCCCACAGAAACAGTGCAATTCGCGGTAATCCTCCTCGGTCTAACCATTGCAACGAGATGGCCGGTTGCCCTCTATACAGGGGTGATGCGGGGCATGGAGAGACAAGTGCTTCTCAACGTGCTTACCGCCGGATTTTCAACCCTCCGAGGTGTTGGCGCAGTGGCTGTCCTTGCCCTTGTTTCTCAGTCGATCAGCGCCTTTCTGCTCTGGCACCTCTTTGCCTCGTTACTGGAGGTTGCAGCAACTTCTGTGATAACTTGGAAAATTTTGCCGCGAACCTCTGGCGCAAATGCCTTTTTTTCCTTTGACCAATTGAAAGCGGTATGGAATTTCACCGTTGGGGTCGGTGTTATTTCCATATTTGCTGCGGTCCTCAAACAGATAGACAAGGTCTTTATCAGCAAGATGCTTCCACTTGAAGAACTCGGCTATTACACAACCGCTTCCATTGCCGCGACAAGTCTATCATGGATGGTTAGCCCGGTGGCTCTTGCTTTATTCCCGAGATTTTCAGTTTTATACCAGAAAAATGATTTCCCGGCGCTGTCCGAGATTTACCATAAATCATCGCAGGTGGTTTCTTTCCTTGTGGCGCCTTTTGCCGGGATGCTGATGTTCTTTTCTCATGATGTTCTTTTTGCATGGACCCATTCAACTGACGTTTCTGCTCATGCCGCTCTTGCGCTCTCCATCCTTGCCTTCGCATCATTATTCAACGCTATGATGCAGATCCCATATATGCTGCAGTTAGCATCCGGGCTTACCTGGATACCCTTCTGGAATAACGGGATTGCGGTGGTGGTCCTGACCCCCCTGATATATTTTCTGGTGAGCCATTACAGCATAGCCGGCGGCGCTGCTGCCTGGGCGGTCTTCAATGTGTTTTATTATTTCATAAACCCCCATATCACCCATAGGTATATCCTGCGGGGACAACTCATAAAGTGGATAACCCAGGATACCCTCCCGTTCATGGCAGCAAGCGTGGTTATCTTCGGAGGGATCCGTTATGCTTTTCCTCTCGGTTTTCCGTGGTATGTTTCCGTGATGACCGGTTTTATTATGTATCTTGCAGGCATGTACTTTTTTCATAGGCCCATACGGTCTTATGTTGTTGAGATCCTGAATATTAAATGCGCCAAAGGCGATATCGCCGGCAACCAACAGAGGATATAGAGAATGGAAATGAGAATACTTGCTTTCATTCCTGCTCGTGCAGGGTCAAATAGAATATTAAATAAGAATATCAAGCCGTTAAATGGCAAGCCTTTAATTGCTTATACAATTGAAGCAGCAAAAGATTCTCGGCTTATAAATCGCATTGTTGTATCCACAGATTCGGCAGAAATAGCAGAAGTGGCAAAACAATATGGGGCAGAGGTTCCATTTCTCAGGCCTAAAGAGATTTCACAAAGCAATTCCACAGAAATGCAGTTCTTTGAACACGCCTTGGATTGGTTTTCTAAAAATGAAAAGTATGAGCCAGATTTGATCGTGCTGCTTTATCCTACCTCTCCATTTAGAAAGCCAGAATCTATTGACAGGGCGATAGAAGAAATGCTCAAGCACCCGGAGGCGGAGTCCCTGCGGTCCGTAAGACTTTGTTCTGAGCACCCATATAAAATGTGGGTTATTGAAAACAACTATCTGAAACCTTTTGTCAAAGGGAAGGATCCTAATGTTCATACGCTTTCGTATCAGCTATTGCCTACAGTATACATTCAGAACGCGAGTATTTACATTACGAAACCATCAACCATAAAAAACAAAAAATCACCGACGGGTGATGTAGTGATACCATTTGTTATGAATGAAACTGAATCAATAGATATTAATACTGCGCTTGATTTTCAATTCACAGAAATGATTATGAGGGAAATGCAAAAGGCAAATGATACAGGAAATTGATATAGCATATTTTTACGAACATGCGGCCCGGGAGCTGGATGTGGCATGCGCAGTTGCTTCAATCCTCGGAAAGGAGTACGGCCTCAAGGTTGAGATCGTCCAGTGGCCACATGGTTATCACAGGATCTCGGGCAAAATGAAACCGCGTGTTATTGTGCTGCCCTTTTGCTACTCAGAGGATAGCTTTGTCTTATGTTTGTTAGATTACCTTAAAACTATTTATTTTAATCTATCATGGGAACAACTGTTCTATCAGGGAAACCGCATTGCCAAGGCGCCGCGCCGCGATTTTGCCTGTAATCATGTCATCCATCATGCATGGAGCGAATCATATGCTTCATTTTTACAAGAGGCTGGGGTGCCGAGAAATCATATTTTTACCAATGGGAATCTAACATACACATTGTATGATGAGCCGTATCGACAGTATTTTCAACAGCGCAATGCGCTTGCATCAAAGTACCATCTTGATCCTGAAAAGAAATGGATATTCTTCCCTGAAAACTATAACTGGGCATTTTACTCTGAGGCCACACTCAACACTTTTATTAAGAAAGGCCAGTCCCCTGAAGACGTCTTTACCTTGAAAGAGTTTTGCCATAAATCGCTTAAGGAAGTGATGAAGTGGTGCAATGCCGTTGCTGAATATAAGGGCATTGAGTTGATTATACGCCCCAGACCAGCAACACCACTGCAAGACTTTAAAGCAGTTGCGCAGCAGATAATTAAAACAATCCCTGATCATATACATTTGATCCAGGAGAAAAGCGTGCGAGAATGGATTATAGCCAGCGATATTGTTATATCATCTCACAGCACCAGCCTTATAGAGGCGGCTGTTGCGGGTAAGGCAATATATATGCTTGAACCATACCAAATGCCGGCTGCGTTGTTTAACGAATGGCAAAATCTTGTGCCACGTATAAAAAATCAGTCGGCATTTCTTGATATCTGTCTTAACGATAATGTTTCTGATAAAGGGCAGCGATTGGGGGAATGGGCGCGAACCACTATGATGGCGAATGGGGATGCAATACGCAATCTGGCTGATTATCTGGCAAGGATATGCAGCGGCGAAGTCCAACCACCGCTGCTGCCTACGATTAAAAGCGCCACTCCACCCTCTAATTTGCCGGTTCCACCATGGCTTTTATTCGGATATAGAAAGTTCAGGTGGCTTAAAAAAAGACGTAATCCACCCACCGAGATTGAGCCGGAATATAGAAAAGATATTGTCAGCCCGTCTGAGATAGAAGAAAGAGTAAACAGGTGGGGGCAGATATTAGAAGGTGAATTGAAAAGTGCATAATTCTTTAGACAATAAAGCAAAACCCAAATCTTTTGATGGGGATAAATAACATGGAACTGCATAATAAAAAAGTTCTTATTACAGGCGCAGATGGTTTTATAGGAAGCCATCTTGCAGAAGGTTTATTAGAGGAAGGGTGTAGAGTAAAAGCGTTTGTTTATTACAATTCCTTTAATAGCTGGGGTTGGTTAGATACCTTTCCAAAAGAAAAACTGGAAAAAATAGACATTTATGCAGGGGATATTAGAGATCCAAACGGTGTTCGCAAGGCTGTTGAGGGGGTAGATATCGTTTTCCATTTGGCAGCTTTAATTGCCATACCCTTCAGCTACCATTCTCCTGACTGCTATGTGGATACAAATATCAAAGGAACGCTAAATATTTTGCAGGCTGCCAAAGATTTAAAATGTGGGAAAGTCCTTGTAACTTCAACTTCTGAAGTTTACGGAACAGCCCAATATGTCCCTATTGATGAAAAGCATCCTTTGCAGGGGCAATCGCCTTATTCTGCAACAAAAATCGGAGCCGATAGAATTGCCGAGTCTTTTTATAAAAGTTTTGATACGCCGGTTGTTATTGTAAGGCCCTTTAATACATACGGGCCGCGCCAATCAGCCCGCGCAGTGATTCCCACAATAATCACTCAACTATTATCCGGAGAAAAGGAAATCAAACTTGGAGCATTGCATCCGACAAGAGATTTGGTTTTTGTCAAAGATACTGTTCAGGGATTTATAGAGATTGCGAAATCAGACAAAACCATCGGAGAGGAAATCAATATCGCCTCGCAAGAGGAAGTGTCCATTGGCGATATTGCCCAAAAAATAATAAATTTTACTAATCCGTTAGCAAAAATTATAACAGACAAAACACGGCTACGACCGGAAAAAAGCGAGGTTGAAAGGTTATTAGGGTGCAATGAAAAAATAACAAAACTGACAAATTGGAAGACGCAGTGCGGCCTTGAACAAGGTTTAAAGGAAACCATAAACTGGTTTATGCAGCGTGAAAATTTAATCAAATATAAAAGCAATATTTATAATATATAAGAAAGGAACACTATTATGCAGGCAATTATTCTTGCCGGCGGCAAAGGCACAAGGCTGAAACCATTTACTGCAAACTTCCCCAAACCGCTTGTACCTATTGGAGATATGCCTATTTTAGAAGTGGTATTAAGACAGCTGAAATACCACGGTTTTACAGATATTGTTCTTGCAGTTAATCATTTGGCCAACCTCATTATTGCCTTTTGCGGCGATGGGAAAAAGCTTGGGTTAAATATCTCCTACTCAATGGAAGATAAAGAGCTTGGAACAGCCGGCCCTTTAGCGCTTATTGAAAAACTGGAGGATAATTTTCTGGTTATGAATGGAGACTTGCTCACCACTATTAATTATAAGGATTTATTTGCATATCACATGAATGGCCATAATGATTCCACCATTGCTGCGTATAGAAAAGATGTGAAGATTGACCTTGGGGTGCTGGAAATTGACGGTGATGATTTTAAAAATTACATTGAAAAACCAACTTATTGTTTTGATGTAAGCATGGGAATTTATGTCTTTAATAAAAAAGTTGTAGATGTTATCCCAAAAGGTCGAAAAATGGATATGCCGGAATTGATTTTGGAGTTAAGAAAACAAAACAGAAAAATAAAATGTTACAAGAAAGATTATTATTGGCTTGATATCGGAAGGGTTGAGGATTATGAGAACGCAATAGAAATATTTGAAGAGAGAAAAGGGGATTTTCTGCCAAATGGATAAGATTTTGATACTTGGAGTCAACGGATTTACCGGCACGCATTTTCAAGATTATATTAAAAAAAATAGTTTATCTGAAAAATTTTTATTTGCCGGAGCGGGCAGAGAAGGAATTTGTTTGCCCAACATGTCGTTTAGCAAGATTGATTTATTGAATTATGAACATCTTGAAAAACTTATAATCAAAGAGCATCCGCAGTATATCATTAATTTGGCTGGGACTTTTAATTGTAATGATTTTGATTTAATGCTGCAAATCAACGCTAATATTTCCAGGAATATATGCGAAACTATAATAAAGAACAAAATACCTGTAAAAAAGATATTGTTTGTTGGTTCCGCTGCCGAGTATGGTCACCCTGGTCATCTGCCGATTACAGAGAACGATGCCGCAGAGCCTGTTAATTTTTATGGTTTGACAAAATTGATACAAACGCAATATGTCCAATTTTATTTTAATAATTTTCGTTTAAATGTAAATATTGCCAGAACGTTTAATGTTTTGGGTAAAAACTTGCCGCAGTCTCTTTCCATCGGGAGCTTTATTCATCAGATTAAAAGTGCAAAGGATGGCGATGATATTTATGTGGGGAACATAAATGCCAAAAGAGACTTTCTTAATATTGAAGATGTTATTGACGCTTACTGGAATATCTTATTAAAAGGCAAAAGCGGAGATGTGTATAATGTCTGCAGCGGACGGTCTTATAGCATAAAGGAGATATTAGACTTTTTGATAGAGAAATCTGGCAAAAGGCTGCAAGTTTCCGTGGAAGACAAGCGTATAAAAAAATACGATATCATGGATATTTACGGCGATAATTCAAAGTTGAAGAAGGACACCGGTTGGAAACAGAAAATAGATATTCTGGATTCATTGTCAAAGCTAATTTCTTAAACGAGCAAATATATCAACCAATAACACTTTTCAGGTTATTTAAATGAATATTTTGATAATAACAGATTATGAAGGCTCTTGGCCTTATATTCCGGAATTTAAAAGAATGCTCATAAATGAGAATATAGATGTAGATATTTTAGACACAGGAAATCTCAGATTTATAGAATGTGATAATAAGCTCAAGTCGTTAATTGGTAATATCTTAAAACCTTTTCTTCATATATCTATATTCCGGCCCCTTCTGGCGATTATTATACTTAAATTGTTTTTCCGAAGGCTTAATAAGCAATACGATGTTTTAAATATGCATTTTATATCTCCCCTATACATTTTCTTAGTAAAAGAATTTAATAAAACTGCGCTCAAAAAAGTTGCTTCTGTATGGGGTTCGGATTTTTACAGGGTAAACCACCTTATAAAAGACAGAATGTCCATGTTGTATGATTCTGCAGATGCAATTACTTTTCTTAACCCGCAAACACGGAAAGATTTTGTGGATTATTATAAGAGATATAATGAAAAATCTTATGTGATAAGATTCGGGCTTGAGAGCATAGATATAATAAAAGATATTAGGACAAAGGAATCTATAGAACAGTCAAAACAAAAACTTGGCATACCGCCGGCATCATTTATAGTTGTTTGCGGTTATAGCTCAAGTTCAGTACAACAACACGAAAAAATGATAGAGTTAATGCTATCTCTAAAAGAAAAATTGCCGCCTAATATAGTTATTGTTTTGCCAATGACATATCCTCCAAATAGTAAATATATAAGCTATATAGAAGACTTGATGAACAAAAGCAATTTACCATATAAAATCTTCAATTCAGTGATGAGCATTGAAAATATTGCACGGCTGAGGTTCATAACTGACATAGCAATCAATATGCAAACAACGGATCAGCTTTCAGCGTCAATTCAGGAGCACCTATATGCAGGGAATATTGTAATCGCGGGGAAATGGCTCCCTTATGGTATATATGAAGAGATGGGAATCTTCTTCTTTAGGGCGGAGAATTCAGCTGAGTTTGCAAATGTGTTAGACGAGTGCATTATAAATTACCATGAAATGCGTAAAAAATGTATTAACAATGCTGAAATCATTTATGATTTTGCCTGTTGGCGGAATAATATAAAAAAATGGGCAAATTTTTATAAAAACCTGCTCAAGGTTTAAAATTTGGCGTCTGTCTTACATAAAAAAATGGAAGAATTATGATTGTAATAATTGATTACGGTATGGGCAACCTCGGCTCGATTCAGAATATGCTTAAAAAAATAGGCGTTCAGGCGGAAATTTCATCAAAGAGG
>CAZVZI010000006.1:0-16703 GCA_964631455.1 uncultured Thermodesulfobacteriota bacterium
TGCGCATTCCAGAAAATTATATCGCACCCGCCAATATCCTTTCCGGCACGAATAGGAATGCCAAACGGCCCGAAGATAACCTTACCGTCAACCGAAGCCAATAATTTGCCGTCAGGGCTAAAGGCAATGGAGCGGACTCCATCCGAATGTTTTTCCAAAGTCCTTATGTTTTCGCCTGTCTTGGCATCCCATAGATTTATACTATTATCATTCGATCCTGAAGCAAGAATCTTGCCGTCAGGACTGAAGGCTACTGTTTCAACAGCATTGGAATGGTCTTTCATTATCTTTATAGGCTCGCCTTTTGATAAATCCCAAAGTATTACCCTGTCATCCTTGCCGCCTGAGGCCAGAGTGGAGCCATCCGGGCTGAACCTTACCGCATAAACATCATCCTTATGCTCCTTCAATTTTGCAGAAACCTTGTCTTTCGCTATATCATATAATGCAATGACCTTGTCGTCGCTGGCTATTGCAAGCAAGTTGCTGTCCGGACCGAATGCCAGAGAATTTACATCATTGTAGGCCTTGATTTTATTTACCCTCTTCCAACTGCCGATCTCCCATAAAAAAACAGCCTTGTCATTATCACCGCTTGCCAGTATTTTGCCGTCAGGGCTGAATGCCAAAGCCGTCACATCGTCATCATGCCCCTCAAGCGTCTTGATCGCTTTCCACGTACCGGCATCCCATAAAACTATGGTCTTATCAGAGCTCCCTGTGGCCATTATCTTTCCGTCAGCGCTAAAGGCAATGGCATTTACATCCCTGTCGTCTTCTTTAAGAGTTTTTAATTTTTCGTAACTGCCCTGATTTTTTTTGGATTCACCAGCAACCGCCGAACCGGTCTGAAAAAACGCCAAACTAGCTTGCGCTGAAATAAAAAATAGCATAACAATTAAATTTTTCTTGATATTTGTGTGCATGACAACCCTCCTGATTTTAATGGTATGTATTCAATTTTTTATCTTTTATAACCATTTATAAAACCTAAGTCAATGTATTTTTAATCGGAGCTTTTCATAATATCCAACCCCTTGTCGATGGTCACAATCTCCATATCCGGATATTTGGTACGGATATATTTAATAAGGCCGGCAATATTTTCTTTCTCATTATAATATACCTTGCTTAAAATTCCTGTAGCGCCGCTCGACCGCCCTGTAACAACATCGTCTACCTGAGGCACGCCGGAAAGAGGTGTTGCATACATTGCTGAACCAAAAGGGCATATCCCTTTAGCCGTATATTTGCCGGTTGCGCTCGAAGGTTTAAAAACCAAACCCTCTCCAAGCGCAAAATTTCCATTTTTGCCGGTTATCCTTATCTTTGCGTCAATCTGATGGTGATAAAAAACCAGCCACTTTTTTTCGGAATAGGCATTGTCTATATAATCTTTCATCTTGCTGATGTCATGTTTAAGAGAGTATGATTTCAATTCATACATCTCCAAGGGCATGGAATTCAACATGCTTCTCCCGCCCCTGGCAGACCTGTAATATTTTGCCGCAACCTTTCTGACAAGCTCGTTATTCTTGTTATACGGGTAAACAAGATTTTTCACGGAAAAGCCCCATGCCTCAAGCGCGGCCTTTGAACCCGACAACTCCTTGTCAATCTGGTCTTCGGACAAGGACTTTAAATTGGGGTGAGATTCCGTATGACTCATTATCTCCCAGCCTGCGTCTTGCAGCTCTTTAAGTTGGGATACGGACAGGTGATTTTCAGTATTGACCCTGTCAGTTACAACCGCTGTGCAGGCAACGGCGTTTTGAGCCTTAAAGACATCTTTTGCAACTGTGTAATCAGTATCATTGCCGTCGTCAAATACAAATGTGACGATGGGTCTGGCATTGGCTGCTGCAATGTCCTTCTTGGCGCTCACTCCTGCGCATGACGGGATAAGAAAAAGCGCAGTTATTAACCAAATAATAATTTTCATGATTTGTCCAACAAAAGAAGTAACGGAGGTTATCAAAAGGCTATCTGCCGGCTAATACCCTGATGATATTAGAAGCGATGGCCAATACATGAACATCCATCTCATTTAATTCTTGCAAAATAGCCTCGGTATACTCTTTCCTTTTTAAAGATTCCTGCTGTTTGTCTCTAAACAAAATAGGTATTTTGAAGTCGAAAAAATCTTTTACGGCAATATTCAGGGACTTCGCTATAAGCATCAAAGTCTTGAGCGATGGTTGCGAAACACCGCGCTCTAACCTGCTTATATATTCAACGCTAAGCCCGGTTTTTTCAGCAAGTCTTTCCTGGGTAAGCTTTGCGGTTTTTCGGATTTGCTTCATACGTTTGCCTAATTGTTTGCTTAAATCCGCCATGACAAGCTCCTTTGTTTGATTATATTCGTGATAGCTGGATATAATAAGGAACTGTAAATACGATTTACTGTTAAAACTTGATATATTAGGTTTATTCATGCTATTGATGTAATCAATAAAAGGGGGTTAAAACCGGTGTAAAATTAAAATAGGGGGAGGTGAATTTAGAATTCAATGCGGCAGTATAAATTTAAAAAATAAGGAGAGCACATTTAGAAGCAGCGTTTTTCTGGTTTTTGTTGCAAGTATTTTATTTATGTTGATTATATCTTCCGGTTGCAAGGTTACCCTGCCCGTAACATTTATTGAAACTACGGAGCCTTCATGGATAACAATAGAATTGAGAGACGATGTGACCGATGAAAAAGCTTGGAATTTAATACTGGATACCTTGATAAAACGTTTTGATATTGAAGTAATGGAAAAAGAAAATGGTTACATCAGAACAGCTTGGCTATATACATGGGAAGGTAAAGTAACACAACAATATCGTGTCAGAACGGTAGTTAAATTCAAAAAAGGTGAAAAGAAAGTGAATGTGAAGGCCGAGGCTGAATATATGAGTGGTAGAGGGAGAAGAGCCGCATGGCGTGCCGGCTACGATACAAGGCTTGTGGAAACATTAAAGACAGATTTCATGGGTTCAGTCGGACGCACAACAAGGTAGCATATATCGAGGCAGCGCCCATAACTACCTTTTGATTTCCGAACGGGAACTGCCTCATCTTTTCTGCTTTGCTGGCAGTATTTCTTGTTCATTTTTGACAGAAAAAAAGGGGGTAATATGTTGACTTTGCGCCCTATGATATGGTAGGTTATATTTGAAAATTGCGCAATTACCGAGAAACAGATGACCCTGCACATTGTAAAAGAAAAAAGGATATTGGACGCTTTGAAAAAACTTCCGCCGGAAAAGCTTGAAGAGGTGCTGGACTTTGCCGAATATCTGAGGAACAGAGAACCAGAAGCGGTCAAACCGAAAAAGGCAAAACGGATAAAACTTCCCGTCTTTCGCATGGGCAATGTAGAAAAAACCGTTTTTGACAGAAGCAACCTTTATGGAGAATACCTTGACCGCAGGCTTGCTTGACACCAATATCCTTGTCTACGCAAATAACAAAGACTCTCCATTTCACCAAACATCCCAACAGCTTGTTGAACATGCCCTGAACGGCAATATCAAGGCCGTATTAGCCGTTCAAAATCTTGTTGAACTCTATGCAATAATCACGGACAAGAAAAGAGTCGAACGTCCATTGAGCTGCGATACGGCAAAAAGACTTATAGAGTTTTATGAAAGCCATATTGTTATCATCCATCAAACCCAGAGCACTGTCCGCACATTAGTAAAACTTATCGGCATACACAAGCCCTCAGCCCAATCCATTTTTGACTGCTTTTTGGCGGCAACCATGCTGGATAATAATGTCCATAAAATCTATACGGCCGATGCTAAACATTTCGAGCCTTTTAACTTTATCGATGTTGTAAATCCATTCACAGAGAAAGGCATTTTATGAATACATTAGCGCAACCGCCGTGCAGGCCACAGCGCCTTGCGCCTTAAAGATATCCTTTGCAACTGTATAATCCGTATCATTGCCGTCGTCAAATACAAATGTGACAAGAGGTCTGCCGCCGGTTGACGCAGCATCTCTTTTGGCGCTCACTCCGGAGCACGATGAAACAATAAAAAGCGCAACCGCAAAAAAAATAAAACGTCTCATGCCTTTTTATTCTCGTATACATAATTGGCAAGGGTGTCTATGGAATAAAATATCTCCTTACCCTTTTCCATGTCTTTGATCTCCAGACCGAAGTTGCGCTGAAGGATGACAACTATCTCAACTGCGTCAAGGGAATCAAGCCCCAACCCCTCGCCGAACAATACCTCGTCGTCCTTAATGTCTTCCGGTTTAATGTCTTCAAGGGACAAATCTCTTACGAGCATCTCCTTCAAATCCTTTTTAATCTTTGCCAATTCCTGTTCCTTGCTTTGCTGCATCTTACCCTCCCTTGATTTGATTTTTATCTTTTTCCCATATATCACGGAACACAAACCATTGAAACGGATATCCGGCGGCATAATCTTCCAATATGGAAGCAAACTCCTGAACGCACCTCTTTAACTCTTCCTGCCTATCTCTCCTTGAAACTTGCCCCGCCTCTATGACGCGTGACACATCCACCACATACTTTGCAGTGGAAACCTTTGCCGACAGAAGGACAACCACCGGACACCCGGCTGCCACCGCTATGCTGAAGGCTCCGTAAGGAAGCCTGACCCTGCCTCCCAAAAAACCTGCCTCAATGGCATTATCTCCGTAAATACGGTCTCCCATGATAGAGACGATGTCTCCATTTTGTATGGCCTTCATGGATTCCAAAACGCCGGCAAGGGGGTCTTGTGAAGAAATAATCTTAATCTTGCCCCTCTCTATGTCAATGGCCAATGCCTCACGAACCGCGATATTTTCTTCGGGCAGCATCAGCAGATGAACTGTTCTGCCGAACCGTTCCAACGTGGTCATGGCAATCTGCCAGTTCCCCACATGGGCGGTGAGAAGGATAAACCCTTTTTCGCTGTTATCGGCAAAGCGCTTTATTTTATCATAGCCTTGAAGTTCAATATCAAATTTTCCATGCCCTGAAATAAGGAAATATCTGTCAATCAGATTTTTCCCCTGACTGATGAACAACTTGTAGACTGCGATTGTTCTTCTAAATGCGCCGTATTCCTTAAAGCGTCTTTTTACATATGCCATGCCTGCCGATACGGCAGCGCGGTCAAAGAGCAGATAGTAAAGGCACACTATATACAGCAGTCCATATGCCCCTCTCAAACCGAATATTCTTGCAGAGATATGAAAAAACCAAAAACCTAACCTGTTGCCTCTCTTCCTCACGACGGCTTTCACGGACATCAGTTGTATCTCACCTTTTGCAAGAGACTTGCCGTAACAAAGATTGTTACGCCTATAAGGATTGCGCCGATGGGGGCCACAATCAGAGAGCCAAGCAGCCACTCCCATAACCGCGCCGAAATATCCGAAAACATTGTTTGAAAAGAAATAGTTGTCAATAAACTTCCGTGCTTAAGATAATAACCCACCTGAATGCATATTACAGGAACAAACGGCGGCATACAGAGATGCTGGATATTAAGCGCCATGATTTTATTCAGATTCAGACGTGTAGCCACATACATAATCACTACAGTATGGATGAAGAAAAGCGGAAGCACGGCGATAAAAACGCCTACTGCCGCAGACATTGCCAGCCCCTCAGGCGTGGCATTTTCCTTTAATATCATTTTTAAGAATTTTCCCGGGTGGCGAAAGAGCGTCATATCTGTTTTCTTTTCCTCCATGAGCCTCTTATGCCTCAAAGGCAGGAGACGTCTCCCCACCAGCATGGAATGTATAAGCGAGATGCGCAGGTTATCCATGAACGGTTTAAAGCTGGAAACCCGCTCTTCAGGTTTTGGATAATGGACGTCAATTGAAACTGTCTTAAGCCGGAGCCCTGCCCATGCGGCCTTTGCCAAGACCTCGGCCTCAAAATCATAATGAGCGCCTTTGAAATCCATCCGATTCAAATACCTGACAGGATATGCACGAAACCCGCTCTGACAGTCGTCTATCTGTATTCCGGTTTCCAGACGCAGCCAGAAATTTGCAAATTTTCTGCCGAAACGGCTTTTGCCGGGAACATTATCCGTTTCAAAGTTCCTGCATCCTATAATGAGATTTGAATCGCCCTGATTTATCATGGGAAAGAATTTTTCAATATCGCGCGGATAGTGCTGGCCGTCAGCATCAATGGTTATCATGTGCGTTCCGCCGTGAGCCGCAATATATCCGGAGGCGGTCATGATTGCCTGTCCCTTGCCGAGATTCTTACAGTGCTTCAGCACAATCACATCCATATCCGAAAGCAGCGAAGAAAGGTCTGCGTCTGTGCTGCCGTCGTCAACAACAACGACATTCTTCAAAATGGAGCGGCACCCTGCCGCAACATCTCTGACAGTAGTTTTGTTGTTGAAGGCCGGTATTGCGCACCAGATATGATCGGTATTACTTTGCAGCATGCCGCTTCCTTTGTCTGGTTTTGTCGCCAGGAATCAGCCTGTCCCATAACGTGCCGCTATAACCCATCTTATGAAGCATCCTCAGGCCGTTATCCATGGCGTCAGGGGGAAATATGCAGTGTCTTGTGTTTGCAAATGCCTCAGTCAATGTGTCTTCCAGCCATTTCTTGTCAATGGAAGGCGAGAGATAATAAACCGGTTTAAGCATTTTCTGATCAGCGGATATAATGCCCTCCCTTGCCGCTATATGAGCAAGAGGCGTGTTTGGCAATATCCTTATCCCCATAAAAATAAAATTGATGGCCTTGTTCAATAATTTGATATTCCCAATCCCTTCAATCACAGTCTCTTTTGTTTCACCGGGGCCGCCGAACATAAAAAAGTTTGACGCGGCAATGCCGTGTTTAGCAAACAGATCATTACATTCTATAATGTCCCTAAATGTAAAACCCTTGCCCATCTTTTTTAATGTGATGTCGCAGGCTGCGTCCGCGCCTATTTCTACAGCGGCAAGCCCGGTCTCCTTCATCAGTTTGACTGTTTCGTCATTCAAGCCGTTTGGCTTAAAAAAACCTGTCCAGGGGATATTAACCTTGCGCCGTATCATCTCGTTTATCACATCAAGATAAGCCCCCTTGTCGTCGTTAAAAACCGAATCCACGAAAAAGATATGTATTGCTTTGTATTTATCGTGGAGCAATTCCATATCGTCCACCACCGAAGCCGCCTCCCTTTTTCGAATGTCATATCCTTCAAGAAGAGGATATGTGCAGTAAACGCACTGGTGGGTGCAGCCCCGCTTTGTCTGTATAGAGACCATATTCCCGCTGTGGAGATAATATTCCATCAATTGTTCATCATATTTTGCCGATGCAATCTCTGTCCCTGACAATCCGGTTATGGGGCCGAGAAGAGGCTCTTTCGGGTATATCCCCTTTGCAATGTTATTTGCAATATCAACCGCGAGCCGCTCGCCTTCTCCGATAATGCCGTAGTCAGCCCCTGTCTCCTTTAATATCAGACCGGGAATAAGGGAAAAGCCCGCTCCGCCCAATACCACCTTTACGTTTGAAACCTCCCTTATTTTTTTTACAATGTCTTTGACAGTCTCTATGTAATACCGTTCGTTTATGAGATTGACATTGTCTATATTTCGGATAGAGATGCCTATGAATCCGGGCTTGAATCCGGTAATCTCTTGTCCGAGCGCATCCATAGAAGACCCTCTCTGCAGAAAATCAAACTGCCTGACATCATGGCCTGCCGCTGTCAATGCGCCTGCAATTATGCTGACGCCGAGCGGATATATAGGATACGGCGATACCGCCGTATTGGATGAAATCAGCAGTATCTTCATTCTTGCCTCCGAATGTTTCTATCGGAGGTCGGCGTCTCCATATCCCCGACAGAGACATTCGGGGACAAGTTTCCCCGATTACCACCTTCGGGGACAAGTTTATTCCGGCTCCGCCTCCTGTTTGCCAGCTCCGGCCTGCGGTAAGTGCCGTCTCTCATTTCCTTTTCAATTACCTTCATAAACAGCTTTGCCATTTTTACTTCCTGAGCGCTGTCCGCATAAAACTTATCCCATGAGTAGTAATACATCTCCTGTAATTTATCAACACTCATCTTTGCCGGCCTAAACACAACCTCTCCCGCAGTATAGCGTCCCCAGTCATTATGTAAAATCCTGTTTTGCTTTTCAAGGGACTCCCTAATCGGAGTGTGCGGAAACGGCGTCATTATGGTGAACTCAGCAAGGTCAAGCTCAATCTCAAGCAGAAAATCAACAAGCCGTTTTATGTAATCCTCATCCTGATCGTCGGTACCCAGTATTATCGTCCCTTCCACGCCAATTCCCCGTTCCTTATATTTTTTAACACGATTCTTAATGAAATCAGAGGTATCGGTAATAGCCTGATACACATACCAGCAGCCTGCCTCTGCCGCAAGGTCAAGTATCTCATCATCGTCTTTTATGGGATGGGAGACCCATTTTTTCTTAAGGGGTATCATAGCCCTGAACAACCTTTTTTCCCACTCATCGTCCTGCGCAAGGGAATTGTCCACAATAAATAAGCGATTGTTGTCTATGCCTTCCAGTTCCCTGATTACAGAATCAATATCCCTCGGCCTGAACTTGCGCCCCCCCAGAAACGAGGTGCAGCATGGAAAACATTTAAACCGGCAGCCGCGGGAGGCATGGACAAGGTCGACCATCTGCACCCCCCGGTAATTATATAACTTTCGGTTTAAAATGCTCCGTCTTGCCGGTCCTATCAACCGCATGTCCGGGAGGTCTTCCATGTGGTTATATGCCTTTTTTAAGCTGTTGTTTCTAATATCGTTTATAACCTCTTCAAAATGTCCTTCCGCCTCGCCCAGAAAGACCGAATGCGCATGGCTCAATATCTCCTGGGAATGCAGCATGGTTCCTATGCCCCCAAAGATAACAGGAACGTCCTGTCTCTTGAATCGGCCGGCAATTTCCAACGCCCTGGGTATCTGAGCGGTGAGCATGACGGACATAGCCACAAGGTCCGCCTTTTCATCAAAATCTATCTCCTGCACATTTTCATCATAAAAAGAGAGTTCTATGCCCTGAGGAATTGCCGCGGCAAAGCAGACCGGGCCATGCGGAGGAAGATGAAAATCTGTCTGTCTGCTTAATTTAGGCCACTTGGGATAGATAATCTTTATTTTCATGCTTGACCTCTCTTTTACTTTATTGTTGTAAGCTCTTTTACCATTTCGGGAAAAATCATATCTTTTCCCAATATCGTCATTGCATCAGCCAAACCGCACACTGCGCTTAAGCCGGAATCTCTTGCAAGAACAAAATAAACAGCCTCGTCTTCTTCTGCCATGCCTCCAATCATCATTGAAACCTCGCTGGAAATAATCATCTCTTTGGCAATTTCCAGCGCATTTGCTAAAGATTTGTGCGGAGCCGCTGCGTAAAGCAGAGGACCCTGCAGGCCGAAATGTATGGCCGCCTCTCCCAAAGGACTCGAGGGAAGGGTGTAAACAAAGAGATTACCCCTCGCCAATCTGCGGCCGGATACCAGATAATCCTTAAAATAATCTGCATCGGATTTAAGAGAACCTGATCGGCTCGTGCCAATAATCCCAATATCCTGTTTCTGATCCACCGCATATTCTATTCCCGCGTCTTTCAGGGCAAGCGCTACGGCGCAGCATGTCATTTTGGAGGCATTATCCAGTCGCGTAAAATTTTTAAAAGGATATGAAAATATATCTTTTCTATGCAGGCCGTCCTCGTGCTTAAATCTAACCCCTTGCCCCAGACAGCCGTATTCGTCTGCATTGATCCACCCTATCCCTAAAATAAAAATATTCATAAACCCTCGTGTTTGAATAGTTATGTTGCTCTAAAAAATTAGGCCAGAACCAGCGCGGTATTTACCCCGCCGAATCCTGCATTCGTCATTAAGGCTATTTTGTTTTTACCAATCATACATGGTTGGGAGCAGACCCATCCTATGGCATCGTTGTCCGGATTGTTAAGATTGATGGTAGGAGGGGCGCTCCCTTCCCTTAATGCCCTCATCGCGATTATCATCTCTATAAGACCTGCTGCCCCCATGGTATGGCCGATTCCCCCTTTAATGGAATAAACAGGTCTTTTATCTTTAAACACGGTCTGAAATGCATTCATTTCCATAGCATCGTTGTAGACAGTTCCTGTGCCGTGCGCGGAGATAAAAGAAATCTCTTTTTCATCGACCTCTGCTGATTTCAACGCTTTTTTTACGGCTAAAACCATGCCCTTGCTATTGCGGCATGGCCCGGTTACATGAAATGCATCATCGCTCATGCCCCAGCCTGCAACCTCCCCGATAATCTCCCTCTTTTCCCTTTTCGCCCGTGAACCGCTCATTATCAAGGCAAAGACCGCTCCCTCCCCCAGGCTCAGTCCGCTCCTCTCCCGATCAAAAGGTCTGGCCGCTTTTTTGTCCAGGGCCATCAGGGATGAAAAACCTGAAAAGACAAATTCCGTAATACTGTCACAAGCCACCACCAGAAAACAGTCGCTCCTGCCGCTCCGGACCCTTGACGCCGCAATCGCTACGGCCGCTGACGGAGAGGCGCAGGCAGCCGAAACTACCATACCCTTGTCTTTAGCGCCGGCAAGCAGAGAAACTTTTTCCAACAGACAAAGAAGATTGCTCCCGGACACATCTCCGCCCCCGGCAAGGATCTCTTTTTCCAGAAGGTCAATCTCACCCAATGTTGTGGCCAGCATAAGTTCCGCGTCTTCCGGGATTGCCGCCTCAGCCTTATGGAGCAAAGGCTCAAGCATCTGGATTGACAGAGAATCCCCCTGATGGTATCTCAGTCCATCTATTGTTGCCGCACAGCCGGAGGCAAACGCATTGGTCTTAAATCTGGCCAATAGTGTCGCAACCGCAGTTTTCCCTCCCATGATATTATTCCAGCAGAGATCGGTTCCCCAACCAAATGCAGTCACCATATCAGCCAAAACAACTACTGCTTTTTCTCTCATAAATTAAATTTCCCTGCCTTCCAGTTTTTGCGGCATTTTTCAAACAATTCAGGAGAAATCATATGAACTTTCCAGGATTTATCGTCGATGAAAAGTTGAATGGTGTATCCGCGTGCCGCCACACTCCCGTTCTGTTTAAGAAGTTGATACTCCGTATTCAGGCGGGAACCTTCGTGCCAGTGCAATATCCCCCGGATAGTAAACTCTTCTTCCAGGAAAAGAGGCTGGTAATAATCAATATGAAATTCAACAATCGGCGCCCTAAGTCCTGCCTCGTAGAAATCTTTATACGACATGCCGCATCGCCGGCCAATTTCCGCAGATGCCTCTTCAAAATACATAGGATACCTGCCGTGCCAGACAACCCCCATAACATCCGCCTCGCTCAGTTGGACGCGTCTTTTGATCTCAACAACAATGGGTTTGGGAGAGCCTTCTGTCGTCTCAAAATATGTTTTTTTCTTACGCTGTTTCATGGTATTTTCTTTTCTTCCTCTGCAAAACAAACTTTTAATTTAAACTCGGCAACCCTCTCAGAGCCTTTATTAACATACGCCTTTACGATAAAATTTTCGTTTCGTTTATCGGAGACAGATTTTAAATCTGTCTCCTGCGCCAACTTGCATACGCAGGTCAATTCCTCTGACGGCATGACAGGCGCAAGAAATTTTGCAAGGACGATTTCCTTTATCGCAATAGCCTTGTTCTTCCATGCCTCAAGCATGGAGGCAATGCACTGTATCTGGCAAACGCCCGGCAAAACCTTATTGCCCGGGAAATGCCCCTGAAAGCCTATAAACTCCTCAGGAAAAATAAAACTGGAAGTCAGCGCCCCGTTGGACTCAGCAAGCCCGGTCATGCGCTGCGCTATCTCTTTTTTTATCTTTCTCAACCTTGAATCTCCTTTAGTTTTACCGTTAAGCTGTATCCGTACTTATAATTTTTAAAAATAATCCCGGCTGGATAAGACTTTCCCTGATGTTGCCTGTATTCATAATAGGATGTCCGCCAAACCGGCATATCGTCTTCATAATAGCTCTTTTCAACAATATTGCGGTCAGCGCCGGCAAAGATATACTCTGTAACTCCGCCGCCTGACCGTTCCTTAAAGGTTATCTTAAACTCCTTTTTTTCTATCTTCGCCTCTGAAGAGGGAATCAGGTTAAAATATATCCGTTTTATATCTCCGCCGACAAAAGAGGCAAAACCGCCTTTTTTCTCCAATTCCGGCATTGCAAAATGTGTAACCACATCGTCTTTGTCGCCGGACAGTTCAAAAAGCTTAACCCCCATAGGATTGATGCATGTAACCATGAAATTCCGTTTATTTGTATTGACATCTATATATCCAATGGCCATGAAACTGTTCCGGTTATACTGGAATACAATCGTGTTAAGTAATTGAAACCTTTCAGGACTTCGCTTTCTGAAGCTCTCCAAGACAGCCTGCGGATCCGCTGATTCCATGGAGACATACGGAGTCTCATGAAAAGGCGCGGCAGCGCAGCCGGAAAACAACAGCGCCGCCAATATCCCTGACACCAATGGGTTCATAGTTTCTGCGGCCTTCGAGCCAACAACATATCGCATAGGGGCGGAACCACAAAAACGGAAGAAAGATACCCCGACAATACGCTTATAACCATTGACACGCCTATGGGAAACAGTGCCGGGTGCCGGGCGAAAATAAGAACCCCCGCTCCTATAAGCGTTGTTGCCGCTGACAAGGTCAGTGCCATGACAGTCCCTATATTTAAATTATAACGATATTCGTATGTCATGCCCATCCCGAAGTCTACAACAAGACCCGACACAATAATGCTCGCTATGACATTCACAACATTCAACGTAAGGCCGAAAATAGACATCAAGCCGAAAAGCCATATAAGGCCGGTTACAACCGGAACCAAAGATATCAGGGTTTCTCTGATACTCCTGAAAAACAGGAAAGCCAATGCAATATTGAATATTACGGCAAGCCCCGCCAAAAATTTCACCTCTCCGGCGGTAAAATCGGATATGGATTTGGACAGGCCGTTTCTGGATACTATAAAGGTCTCCGGGTAATTTTTACTTATGGCCGACAATTTTTCAATGTATTCTTTTTCATCCGGGAAAAACGACAGGATTCTGTAATTATCGTTTTTTTTCTGGACAAACCGCTCTTTGAATCTGGAGAAAAATCGGCTCTCCAAACCGTCATGGCCGTTATATAGATTATCAAAAAACGGAAAAAATGCGCCGTTTGTAAATTGGTATTTTGCCGATTGTTCATTGATTAACCGTTTTAATTTTTCCTCTCTTTCCCCCTTCCAGAAATTGTTCCATCGCTCAACATTTGCTTTCCTTGTCTTTTCCGAAGCCCAAAACGCGGCGCTACTGGAAAATTGCCGCTCTCCGGCGTCTCCAAGCGCCCGCAAGGCATCCTGATATATCCTGTCGTTTAGCTCCATAGCCTTTTCATAGTCATTCCCGCTTGCCACAAATATTGCCTGCTTGCCCTCCCCTCCCCAAACTTTATGGAAATTTTCTTCAGCCTGAATAACTTCCCTCTCGCTTCCGTCAAGCCGCGTAATATCGCTGTCCACCTTCACATTAAAGGAAAAGAACAACGCCGCTATGGTTAATCCTGCCCAAAGAATGACATACGATTTCCTGTGCCGCATACTGCCTTCATGCCACCCGTCTGAAATCGGAGCGCCGGCAAGAGGGCTCCCTTTCCATGACAACGAGATTGGAAGGAGAAAAAGCGCAAAGATAAGGGATAAAACAATGCATACAATCGAGAAAAAGGCCAGTTGATGATACCCCTGAACATGAGAAAAGAAAAGAGCGGCAAAGCCGGATATTGTCGTTGCCGCATCTATGAACAAGAGCTTTGACAGGCTGGCGGTTTGAGAGTCGCCGGCTCCCTTCCTCATGGCAATATATACATGCATGCCGTAATCGGTGGAGATGCCGGCAATCACCGTTCCCATGCCTATAACGAGATAAGAAATATTGCCGATAAAAAACCCGGACAAATTGACCGCCAGCACAACCGCCAGCAAAGGGATGATAAATACAAGCACAACCCTTATATCGCGAAAAACGGCTATAAACAATATCAGGAAGGCTATAGAAGCAATAACAGACGCAATCTGAATATCGCGGTTGACGACTTTTTCGTTGCTCACGGTGTGAAGGTGGCCGCTTACGATATCTGCGGAAATATATTCCGGCAAAAACCCTATCTCTCTCTTAATGGCCTGCACAAGCTTTTTGCTGCCAGGACCGTCCGTCATGGATACAGGCGTATGTATTATCAGCATGGTGTGTTTTCCATCACGGCTGATAAAATGCCCGTCCTCTATATTGACATCGTAACCCATAGACGCAGCGAGTATCCTTAATTTATCCATCAGAATGTTGTTTATGCCCATCGGGTCGGAGCGCGCTATAGACATGGTATAGATTGATTCCGGTCTTAGGGATTGCCTGTAAATCTTCCGCATCTTTTCAGAGACCCCGGCAGGGTTTATTTGACTGTCTATCGCAAACAGGTCTTTTTCACCCAATATCTGAGGCGCATAATTTATAAACGAGATGTCTCCCGCAGCGTCCTGAATAGAAAACCCTGCGGTAACTTTTGTAAATAACGGCGGGGCAAGGGATGCGGCCAATTGGTCGGCGGCATCAAAAAGGTCTTTCTTGTTTTTATCAGGAGATGCAAGGGCAAGAGAAACAATAACCTTGTCTGAAAGGTTGGAATCTCTCAAAAAATCTATACTGCGGCGGATATCTTTGTCATTGGGAAGCATTAAATCTATATTGCCTTCAAACTTGTTGAAAAAAAGACCTACGCCTGAAACGGCAATAAGCAGCAGAAACAACGAGAGAACCTGTCTGCGTCGCCTTTTTACAAAACCATGGGCCAGCGCAAGATGTTTGTCAAACATTCCCTTTTACCTCAAAACTGCCGCTGTCTATGGGAACGTTCAATACGGTGTTCATAAAGATGATAGTAGTAACATCCCCGCTCTGCTCATGGATTGTTATCCGTTCCACATACTTTTCATCCTCTCTGAAGGCAATGGTAACGCTCTTGATTATCTTCTTTGCCGCAGTGGAATCTTTGGGAATAAAATCAAGCGTGACGGGCGAGTTTTTCACAAGACGCACATCGTTGTCGCCAACCAAAGAGCTGTAATCTCCGGAAAACCAAACCGTCAACTGGTTCACCACATTCTGGAAAACCGGATTTTTTGATAATGATATTTCCTGGACACGGTTGGTCTCCTCGTCCCACTGTCTGATGGATTTATCGGTAATCAAAACCGAATATCTGACCGGCTTGTCGACATGCCATGCCAGCCTATTCGGTTTTTCAATGTATATCCGCCCCTTTATTGTAATCTTATTCTTAAACATGGAAAGGTCTTTTTCCTGCACAAAATCGGTCTTCAGGCTTGTAAAGCCTGAGGCCTTTTTGCCGAGCCTTGCCAGCAGTTCCGATGTATCCGCCGTTTCACCGCCCTTTTCACCTTTTGTCTCAGCGCAAACGGCAATGGTGAAGAACAGCAAAACAAAAGCGCATATCGCAGATAAGTTTTTTTTATTTTTCATGGTTATTGGCCGCCCTGCCAGATTTTTACTTCACCCCTGGCGATTAAATCTTCGCCTTTAAAAACCTCTCCCTGAATAATGCCGAATTCGCCGTATTTTGCCACCTTATGCACAGACACCCGTAAGCGGTCGCCGGCATATGCGCTGCCGGAGATCTCCATATTTTTTATTCCAAGAAGGAGACCATTGGCCCTGAATTTGCCGTTTCCAAAATGCTTAAACCCGTCCTGCGCAGCTATTGCCTGTGAAATTATCTCCGGAAAAGAGGCGTGGTCAAGCCTGCCGTTTTCTCCTACAAACACAGAATCTTTTGGAACCTCCACCTCTGAAACAGATGACCTCTCCCCAACTTCAAGCAGCCTGTCTATAGTCAGCATGGGCGGCTTGTGAGGCACCAGTCTAGCCGCATCCACCGGCAAGACTGTTATGTCATCCTGTTTGCCAGAGTTTTTCCAGCATAACGGATCGGATGCAAGATAATCGCCTGTAAACTGATACGCCGCGCCACGGCATCCGTAGCACTCTGCAAGCCTTGCGCAGCCGCTGCAAGGGCCTTTTAGGGTCTCTTTATAATTCCTGAGGTCTGAAATAACCTCGCTGTCCCTGATTATATCTTTCAGCTTATTTTTTCTGACGTTTCCGACAGGTATTGTAACCCCGACGCATGACTGAACATATCCCCGCGAATTTATGGAGCAGGAAAACTGATGCCTCAGGCATTGCCCTCCGACAAGAGGCGGCTGAGGATCCCAATCATATCCGTATTTGTTGCGTTCAATATCGGCAATCTTGTAAAAAAAGTCGTGTATCCGGCTTGGCTCAACACTTAAAAAATCATTCTCTTTGGCCTTTCCCTGAGGGGTGAGCATTTCGAAATAAGGGTCTATGCCCTGGCCTCTCAGCCACTCCCACATCTTTGTAAGCTCGTCTATATTCTGTTTGCAAATAATGGAGCTTATCCCCATATGACAACCGGACGGGTATCCGGCAGCTTTTAAATTCTTAAATGCCTCCTGTATCTGTTTATACGCGCCTTTTTTTCCGGCAAGCATATCCTGAATCTTTTCATCAAAACTGTTCATCTTCAGGACAACTACCACCTTATTTTCAAACAAAACCCGCGCCGCAGAAGATGTTATATTGG
>CAZVZI010000007.1:0-5163 GCA_964631455.1 uncultured Thermodesulfobacteriota bacterium
GCACTGCCATGACCGCGCCTGTGCCGTATTCCATCAAAACGAAATTGGCAAGATATATGGGCATCTGCCTGCCAGTCAAAGGATTGATGCAGTATGAACCGGTAAATACCCCCTCTTTTTCCAGCAGCGCCTCTGTCCTTGCAGTTCTGCTCTGCTTTTTTACTTTTTCTATAAATCTCCTGATTTCTGACTCCTGACTCTTGACTGTCAGTTTTTCCGCCATCGGATGCTCTGGCGCAAGACTCATGAATGTCGCTCCGAAAAGCGTATCAGGTCTTGTGGTGAATATCCTTATGGTTTTGTTTGAGTTTTCTATTTTAAAATCAACCTCAGCTCCGATGCTCTTGCCTATCCAGTTTTTCTGCATTATCCGGACCTTTTCAGGCCAGCCCGTGAGCTTATCGCAATAATCGAGAAGCTCTTCGGCATACGCTGTTATCTTGAAAAACCACTGCTTGAGGTTTTTCTGCTCAACGCGGGTGTCGCACCGCCAGCAAAGCCCATCTTCCACCTGCTCATTGGCCAGAACCGTAGCGCACTCAGGACACCAGTTCACCGCAGACTGCTTCTGATAAGCCAGCCCTTTTTCATAAAACTTGAGAAATAGCCACTGGTTCCATTGATAATATTCAGGGACGCAGGTTGCGATCTCCCTGCCCCAGTCGTAGGAGAGACCGAGCCTCTTGAGCTGCTTCTTCATACTGGCGATATTTTCATAAGTCCACTTCGCAGGATGCACGCCGTGCTGGATGGCTGCATTCTCCGCAGGCATTCCGAAAGAATCCCAGCCCATAGGGTGCATTACATTCAATCCCTGCATACTCAGAAATCTGGCAGCCACATCGCCTATCGAATAATTCCTCACATGCCCCATGTGAATCTTGCCGGAAGGGTACGGAAACATCTCAAGCACATAATATTTCTTTTTGGCCTTGTCCTCGGTCATGGTAAAGACTTTTTCATCTTCCCAAACCTTCTGCCATTTCTCTTCTATTGCCTTATGTTCGTATTTCTCGTGCATCTACAGGCCTCACAATCTATGGTATAGATTTGACTTATATTTTTAACACATCATCACATTTTTTTTCAAACAAAAATAAAATTGTGCTGTAAAGTTCATAGACATAGGTAACTCCAGTTCGTCGCATATCTTTACTGTCTCACCATTTTCGTGGTAAGATATTTTCGTGTATAATGTTTATACATCGGGCTTGAATCTTATCCAGAAATTCTCCATACTCAGTTTCTTATGGGTTTTTCTCTTCGTAATAGTATCTGGTTCTGCCCTCAATTATTATTTAAAAATGAATATGGTAGAAAGGGAGGGGGGTATTACTTCCAGATTTATTACTGCAAAGGTAAAAGAAAAGATGACGTTCCAGGATTCACCCCGCTCATCACTTAAATTTGAGAAAAGGGTCTATATAGACATGTTCAGGGATATTAGAAGTATTCCTGAGATAGTAGGGATAGATATTTATAATACCGACAAAACAGTTTTGTGGTCAGACAAGGAGGAATTTATCGGGCGACAGTTTCTCCAAAATGCAGAATTGCAACGCGCCTTAAAAGGTGAAAATGTAATAAGTCTGGATATTGATTCCAGCAGGGTAAATTACGGCAAGGGGCTGGAAAATCTCATGATAGTTTACCTGCCAATCTATGATGACACCGATAGAATAATCGGGGTGGTTGCCTCTTATAAGGTTTCACCTGTGTTTTACAAGGGTCTTAAAAAGGTTAGAAACTCTATATGGCTTTTATCTGTTTTGGGGGGATTCTTTTTTTACATTTCATTTTTCGGTCTTTTTAATAAGGCATACCGCACCCAGAAAAAAATGGATGAAGGCATTCGTAATCTGAACAAACAACTGGTTGACCTGAATGCCCATTTAGAAAATAAGGTGGAAGAACGAACGCTTGCCCTCAAGAGAAGCAGAGATGAAATCCAGGCTGTTTTTGATGCGGTAACTGACATCATAATTGTCAGGGACCTAAACTACAGCATAGTTATGGCTAATCGCACAGCATATATGCTGGTCAATGAAAATCAAAACAGCATAAGAAACAAAAAGTGTTATGGTTTTTTTATGGGAAGTGAGCAGCCATGCCCTCTTTGCCCTGTTATGGAAAATGAGCCGTACAAAAAATCAACAATAATAGAAATAAAAAATATCCATACAGGAGAGATCTTTGAACTATCCACATTTCCAGTTTTTGATGAAAAAGGAAATATCCGTGCAATTATTGAATATGGGAAGGTGGTAACCTCACAAAAGAAAATGGAGCGACAGTTGATACAGATGGAAAAACTATCTGCCCTTGGTGAGTTGGTTGGAGAGATTGCCCATCAGATAAATAATCCGCTTATAGGGGTTATAAATACCGCGCAGCTTTCACTGACGCAATTAAAAGAAGGAGACCCTCTATGGGATGATTTAAGGGAAATTGAAAAAGCAGGCATTGAATGCAAGAAGATAATCAATAAATTTCTTGATTTTATAAAACCTACCAAATTTGAGCCGATATTTGCCGATATAAATATGCTTATAGAGGACAGCATAGAGATTGCAGTAAAACAGTCCGGCCTTAAAAACATCACAGTTGAGAAGAGATACGGGCATGATCTCCCTTCTATAAAGATTGACCCAACTCTGATAATGCAGGTGTTTTTAAATGTCATTAATAATGCTAATGATGCAATGCCGGACGGAGGAACCATTATAATATCCACATCCTGCAGCGGCGATAGATGGGCAGGGATAGATTTTGCAGATACAGGCTGTGGAATCAAGCAAAAAGACATCCCGAATATCTTTGCCCCTTTCTTTACCACAAAACATGACAATGGCGGCACCGGACTTGGACTGAGGGTGGCTGCCAATATAGTAAATCTCCATCAAGGAAAGATATATGCGGAAAGTAAGGTTGGAAAAGGGACTGTGTTTCATATAAGACTGCCAATAAATTAAAAACATATTGAGGAGGTTTTAATGAATACACCATGCATATTGATAGTTGATGATGAGGAATACAGCCGCAGGGTGATAAAAAGGCTTCTTGGCAGAAAAGGAGGGTATCGGATTTTAACTGCAGACAGCGGTTATGAAGCAATTGACAGGTGTCAAAAAGAAAAGATAGATTTGGTCCTTCTTGACCAGAGGATGCCTGGCATTACAGGTCTTGAAACCATGAAGGCAATTAAAGAAATGAACCCATATACGGCGGTAATTATGATGACAGGATTCGCAACAGTAGAGGAGGCGGTAAAGGCAATGAAGATTGGAGCCTACTCATATTTGACCAAGCCATTTGATAATCTGGAGGAGATTGAGATTGTTGTAGAAAAGGCATTGATGGAAAAGGCATTGATGGATGAAAACCAGTATCTTAAAAACCAACTTAACATGGATTTCTCTTTTGAAGGGATTATTGGAAAGAGTAAGGGAATACAAAGGGTTATAGACCTTGTAAAAAAGGTTGCACCCCTTGATTCCACCATCCTGATTTATGGCGATACAGGCACAGGCAAAGAACTCATTGCAAGGACAATACATCAGAATAGTTCGCGGACAAGAAAAAAATTTGTGGCAGTGAACTGCGGGGCAGTCCCTGAAAGCCTTCTGGAAAGTTGCCTGTTTGGTTATGAAAAAGGGGCTTTTACAGGCGCAGTAAAGACAACGGCAGGTTATTTTGAAGAGGCACATGGCGGCACAATTTTTTTAGATGAGATTACAAATACAAATTTTAAGTTTCAGGCTGCGCTCCTGAGGGTTTTGCAGGAAAAGGAGTTCTCCAGAATAGGCGATACCGCAAAGATTAAGACAGATTTTAGGCTAATAGTTGCTGCCAATTGCAGCATAGAGGATGAGATAAAAAACGGCCGCTTCAGGGAAGACCTTTATTATAGGATAAATGTAATCCCTATAACTATCCCCCCGCTCAAGGAAAGAAAGGAAGACATCCCCATTCTGGTTAATTACTTCCTTGAAAAGTTTAATAAACAGCATGGAAAGAATGTTGGGCCCGTATCCATTGAATCTATGACTATACTGGAAGAGAATGAATGGAAAGGAAATGTAAGGGAGATTAGGAATACTATTGAGAGGATTGTTGCGCTAAAGGGAGAAGGTAAGATTGATGCCTCTGACCTGCCTGCAAATATCCTTGTTTCCAAATCCGGGGTATCTTCCACCTCACCCTCCTATTCAGAACTTCCATACCAGACAGCAAAAGAGAAATTTGAAAGAGAATACATAACAGACCTTCTTATACAGACTAACAATAACATCACCAGAGTTGCACAAAAAAGCGGTATTCTTCGACAAAACCTTTATCAAAAATTGAAAAAATACGGCATGAAATAACTGTCATATTATTATGACACTGCTGTTCTTACACAATTTCACGCAAAATCCCCGCATAATTCCAGTCTTTAAATAATCTTTATCATATTCCCATTCCCTATCATGTCATCTATTTATGACATATCTTGTTTTTAAAAATTACCTGACCGAAAATGATTTGGACAAATAAAGTTAATTATATCAAATGGTTAAATAATTTTTCCAGTCAAGCAGTTCATTGGCATACATTTTGCGTATACAATCATGTATGGGTATATTTCTAGGGCAAAAAAATAGATTGATAATAATGATGCGGATAATGATTATATGGTTAATCTTTTCCCATGCGCAGGAAGTTTTTCCTGAAAACATTCCCAAGACTGGAAGAGATAAGCCTGTTTCACAAAATACAAAAAACATAGAAATCTATCTAAACCTTCTCTGGGAATATAAGACAGGTGATGGGATATATGCCTCACCCCTTCTCCAGAATAATACCATTTATTTCGGTTCAAAGGACGGCTACCTTTATGCACTGAATACAGAGAATGGCAAACTTATCTGGAAATTCAAAGCAAATGGGGAAATAACTACTACACCGGCATTTTACGCAGACAGTATCTATTTCGGTTCAAAGGATGGCTACCTTTATGCGCTCTCGTATGAAAATGGGCGCCTTTTGTGGAAATTTAAGACAGGCGATAAGATAGTCTCATCACCAAAAATATTAAAAGGTATAATATTTTTTGGTTCTGCTGATAGTTATGTATATGCCATAAATGCAGCCAGCGGTAGACCAATATGGCACACCCGACTG
>CAZVZI010000007.1:5173-11015 GCA_964631455.1 uncultured Thermodesulfobacteriota bacterium
CTGTCAGAGAGCAGCAATAATGAAATCTATTCTACCATTACAATTGCATCAGGTGTTGTTTTCGCGGCTGCAAAGAGCGGGCTTATCGCTGCTTTGGACATGGAAAGCGGTAAAATGATATGTTCTCTTTTTACTGATTCCGCTGTTTATTCCACCCCTGTCTTATTCGACGATGTCCTCTATATAGGTTCATATGACCGAAATCTATATGCTGTAAATTCCAAAACCTGCAATATATTGTGGAAAAGGGAGTTTTCCGATTGGCTGTATGCGGCGCCTGTTATCAAAGACGGCATTATTTATATCGGGACAAAAGATGGGGAATTTGAGGCATCAGATATAAAAAATGGCAAAAGATTATGGAATAAGGTCTTTAATGATAAAATCAGCGCCTCCTTTGTTATTGATACCAATTCAGGGCTTATCTTCACAGAGGACGGTTTTATGTATCTTTTAGACCTGAATACCGGCATGGCAATTGTGGAAGAAAAACTTAAAGGGGGCATTCATTCTACGCCTGTTATTTCAGATGATATTATATATGCCGGCTCTACCAACGGCACGATGTATGCCTGGCGTAAAAACAGGATGGTATATGAAAAAAAATAACATCTGCCTGCTTACCTTTATACTTTTTATCTGTATCGGAATGAATGAAACTGCGGAAGGAAAAGAGGTGAAGCAGTCTATACCAAACCCGCACTGGGATAAAACTGCCTGCCTTAATTGTCATAATGAGGTCTCAAAGGACGGCAAGAGCGCTGTCCTTAAATATGAAGGCAATTACATAGAATTATGCAACAGTTGTCATACAATCGTATCAAAGGATAAATACATACATGCTGTTGCTATGACAATGTCTGAGGAGATGATGGAAAGGATGCCGGATGAATTCAAAGATGCAGTTAAAAAGGATAAGGAAGGCAGACTGACCTGTGTTGTCTGCCATGAGCTCATATATCAGTGTTTTTCTAACGAGTTCTACCGCAAGACTATAAATCCACAATTTTTCAGAGGCGGGCCATATACAAAAAGGAGCAACATCTGTTACCACTGCCATGATAGTTCCAGATATGAAAGACTTAACCCGCATGACCAGATAACAGATGAAGGAGACATTATGACAGAAAGGTGCACCTACTGCCATGAGGAGGTCCCTGACAGAAAAAAGGCGGCGAGCATAAAGGATGTCAAATTTAGGATAGAAAAAGACCTTAACAGGCTCTGTATCCGCTGCCATGCCATGGATGTAACTGCCAAGGGATGTATAATTGATCAGAATAGTAAACCTATTGAGCATATAATAACCCCATCCAATGATATCAGCAATAGAATGGATGATGAAAAGAGAAAATATATCCTTCCGGTGGAGCCACCGACTGGAAAGATATTCTGCGGGACATGTCACAATCCCCATGAAATTGGCGTTCAGAGGCTTTCTATGGCAAACATGGGCGCAGATTCATATAGAAGACTCAGGATGGATAGAGACGAAAGGTGTATAAGCTGCCATGGACGGAGTTTTAATCCGGTTGCTCCAATAGTTCCAGATAAGCACCCTGAAATAAAAAATTAAACTCTATAAAGGATAATAAAATATGATAAGACTCTTCCTGTTTTTTAACTTAATATCCGGGGTATTTCTGATTTATTCAAGCCATACCCGCGCAGCCGATGAACTTAACTGTATATTGTGCCATAAGTATATTGGGATGAGTAGAATAGATGAAGAGGGAAAGTTCAGACTGTTCTATATCAATGAAAAGATGTTTAAGAGCGGTCCGCATGGGAAGGTGAAGTGCCTTGACTGCCACCGCGACATAAACCAGATCCCTCACGAACCTGCTAAAAAGGTCAACTGCACTATAGAGTGTCATATAGATGAACCTTCTGGAGGTAAACACTTTACTCACGAACCAATAGCACAGACACTGGAAAAGAGTGTGCATGGGAAATATGACAGCAATGGCAATCTAAAAAAGTATTCCAACGACTATCCTGATTGCAAGGACTGCCATGAAGAACCTCTCTATAGACCGCTCTCATTCTTCAAAGGTATGAAGCCAGGATTTTCCGAACGTGCAATAGCCAGATGTAAGAGCTGCCACCGCACCGGTGATTTTGCAGATATATTTTACACCCATGTGACATCCCGTCTTCGCAAAACAAGACCTTCAAAGGAGATAATTCAGATATGCGCCAAATGCCATGAAAAACCTGATTTTCAGAAGAGACATAACCTTGATGATGTAATAAGTTCTTACAAAGAAACCTTTCATGGAAAGGCAATTATACATGGTTCTGAAAGGACACCTGACTGTGTTGACTGTCATGTTGTTCAGGGAAAAAATGTTCACACAATTGAAGGCAAAAAATCAGGCACATCGTCTACAGCGCCTGCAAATATTAAGAATACCTGCAGAACCGACGATTGCCACACGAAGGCTGGAGAAAATCTGGCAGGCTTTCATGTCCATGTTACAGACGATTTCAAAAAATACCCTCTGGAAAATTATATGCTCATCTTCTTTAAGATGTTGACAGCAGGGGTTATGTACTTCTTTATAACACTTATTTTTCTTGAACTGCTGCGGAGGATATTCCCCAACTTTTCTTTTAAGAAAGAAGAAGAGGAACTCCATAGACATTAAGAAGGAGGCGGCTTAAATGTCCCGATATCAAAAAATTGCAGTAAAAAGTGGAAAGAGATATTTTTTCAGATTCTCCCTGCATCAAAGGGTGCAGCACATGATATTATTTAGTTCTGTAATTACCCTTTCGCTGACAGGTTTCCCATTGCGATATCCAGAAAGCCCATTGGCGCAAAGTATATACTCATTCTTTGGCGGTATTGATGTTGCGCCAAAGGTTCACAGAACTGCCGGGGTTATTTTACTGGCGCTTTTCGTTTATCATACCTGCTACTTCCTGACACTCTTTTACCGAAACAGGGTGTTAAAACTTAAGGAAAAAGGGACTTTTACATTTAAAAACACCATTATTGAATTCTTGTCAATGGAGATGATTCCAAATAAAAAGGACCTCTATGACCTTATTGATAACTTTAAGTATCTATTATATTTTACCAACAGGCCGCCGCGGCATGAAAGGATGTCGTGGAAGGAAAAGTTTGACTACTTTGCGCCATACTGGGGTATCCCGGTTCTTGGTCCAGCTGGTGTAATCCTCTGGCAAAGGGATTTTTTCAGTCACTTTTTCCCCGGGATAATAATAAATGTCGCATACATAATGCATTCAGATGAAGCGCTCCTCGCTGCCATATTCTTGTTTGGAGTTCACTGGTATAATGTGCATTACGCACCGGAAAAATTTCCTATGGCTACTGTGTTTCTAACCGGCTACCTTTCTGAAGAAGAGATGATCCATGAGCACTATGCAGAATATGTTCGGGTTATGAAGGAAGAGGGGCTTGAATCTGAGACCAAACCTCAACACTAATAGAAAAGGAAACCTATGCAAAGAAAAAAAACAAATACCATTATAAAAAAGTTATATGCAATCCTTTTGATGTTTTTTGTAATCTGGTATGCCAGATTTATTACCCCGCTGATGTTTGGGCATGATTTACACAGAGAAGAGCTGCTTAAAGAATTGGAAGAAAAGATTGATACTGAGGAAGAAAGGGCATTTAAGAAATTTCTAAAAGAGCAAAAAGACACAGCGACAACGGACATTGGTTACAAGGTGGTAAAGGAACAGTATATAAAAGGGCACTTTCATCATGTTGGCTTTTACTTTCAACCGGATACGACATCACTGTGCGTTAGATGCCACGGTGATGTGCCGCATGATAAGGCAAAGGGAATAAGGGCATTTCTGAATATGCACGCATTCTATCTTGGATGTGAAACATGCCATATCCGCCCAAAGGAAGGACATACTGAATGGGTATTTAAGTGGTATGATAAAAAAATAGGGGAGGTTGCGACTAATCCATCCGAGCTTATGGCTACCGATGTGGAAAGTTATGGAAATTATGGGACAAAGATTGCGCCAGGGATTATAGAAAACGGCAGGTTTCGGTTCTTAAACGGTGAAAAGGAGAGGGCTTTTGTGAATGAATACATTAAAACCAAGGATCAGATCAGTTCAACACAACAGTCAAGGATGAAAAAGATTATCCACCGTTTTATTGATGAACAACCGCTCCTTTGCGATGCCTGCCACACAAACGACAAACCTTATCTCCCATTTGATAATCTGGGCTATCCTCAATACCGCATAGATAACCTGACAAGCACAGAGGCTGTAGGCATGATAAGCAAGTACAAAAATTTTTATATGCCTAAATTTCTTATCCAGAACCAGGTGGAAAGCCAGGCAAACCAACCCGCAGAAGAGGATGTGTCGGACAGGAAGGTTAAACCTGCTGCTCATTAAAAATTGTCAAATTACATACATGATAAAGATATGGCCACAGCAAAAAAACAAATATTTACTGAAAATCTTGTTGGGCTGACAAGCGGCTCTATTCTAATAAAAGTATTCAGCAGTGGAAACGAGGTCATTGGACAATCAGTGGAATCTGGAGGTAAATGGTGGTGCGAGGTTTACAGGACTGAAATCAATGACATACTCCTCAAGGTTATTAAGATATTTCCCATTGAACTTGACCTTGTTTCTGACTGGTATGATTTTAAGGTGCATTTCTATGGAATGGAGATGTGGCTCCATGGAGTGTTTATTGAAAAGGGCAAAACAACCACTTTAACTGTAAATATTAACGATAAGCACTTATAAAACCCACAAGTTTCGGGGCAAACCCTCACGCCCCACCCTTTCTCATATAATTTCGGATTTGTCTTTCTTTACGGCACAAATTAAAAGGGCGGGGCACAAAGGAACATGGAAATGATACATTTTCGTAGCAAAACAGCACGGTTTGTCTTTTTTTTATATTTAACCTTTTTTCTGCATACTGAGATTGCACGTGCAATAGAGTCTATTCAGACTAAACACCTCTTTGATATTTCCATAAAAGATGGGGTAGAACTAAAACAGCCAAGCGCTGCGGTTGTTGGCAAAGATGGTCATATCTATGTCTTAGACGGCGTTAATAATCGTATAGCGGTCTTTAACGACAGCGGTAAGTTTTTGCATATCTTTGGCAAAGGCGGCAACGGGAAAGGTGAATTTAACTTTCCCCTTGGCATTACCATTGACAAATCAGACCGGGTTTATGTGGCTGATTCTGGAAATCACAGGGTTCAGGTATTTACTCCAAAGGGGGAGTACCTATATCACATTGACATCCCAAGAGGAGATGGAATGAAGCCACCCGACCCAACAGATATGACATTCACAAATGACGGCAGATATCTGATAATAGTGGATAATGAAAATCACCGTATACTGTATTACAGTATGGCGGAACATAAATTCACCAGGATAGTTGGAGAGATGGATACCAAAAAGGGGTTCCGATGGCCGTTTTCAATAGCCATTGACAGCGATGGGTATCAATATGTTGTTGATGTTATAAATACCACTGTTCGTGTATTAAACCCAGAGGGCAAGATTACCATCCAAATAGGAAGATGGGGGGTGGATAAAGGTGAGTTGTTTCGTCCTAAGGGTATTGCACTTGATTCCAGAGAACGCGTATATGTCTCTGATTCTTATATTGGTGTTGTTCAGGTGTTTGATAAAGATGGGAGATTCCTCTTTGCAGTTGGGGATGAAAATGGAAAGGTGAGGAGGTTTGTAACCCCTGTCAGGCTTTACATTGATAAACTTGACAGATTATTTGTGACAGAGATGTTTGCAAATAAGATTAGTATTTATAAGATAATCAATCCAACAAAACGATGAACTGCCTTAA
>CAZVZI010000007.1:11025-16422 GCA_964631455.1 uncultured Thermodesulfobacteriota bacterium
TAATCTTGCCCTTTATTTTATTATCACCAAATTCAGGTTACACGGCAGATTTATCTCCAAGTTCTGCAAAGGAGTGTGCAATCTGTCATCTTAACTGGATAGATGTTTTCTACCGCGAAGGGGTTGGCACGGAACTGGTTGAATATCCACAAAAAAAGGTGGTGGCTGATGAAATGATGTGTTACAGCTGCCATGACGGCTCTGTTAATGATTCCCGTTTCAGGGTATGGGAGACAAATAGACACAAACCAGGTATTAAACCTTCAAACAAGGTAAAAGTCCCTCAAAACTTTCCATTAGACAGGGATGGCGGCATTCAATGTGCTACCTGTCATACAGCCCACGGTGTAGATAGCAGACCAGGTATTGAGAGAACTATCTTTCTCCGGGTATCTAACACAAATTCGGACATGTGCCGGATGTGCCATGCAGGAAAGGATAGAGGTCCCGAAAAAGGAAGCCATCCAGTTGATGTAACATCGCTTGAAATCCCACCGCAGATAATTGAGGCTGGCGGCAAAACAGGGTCTAAGAAAAACCAGATTATATGCCAGACCTGTCATAATCCCCACGGCAGCACCTCTGACAAATTTCTTATAATCCCAAATAGCGGCAGAGGTGTAAGTCATTCTGCACTTTGCGAGACCTGTCATACCATAAAGCCTGATATTGCAGAAAAAAGCAAGATGAGGAAATTCAGCCACCCTGTGGATATCCCTTTACCAGAAGGGGCAGATCTCCCGGAAAGGTGGGGCAATGGTGAAATCCCATATCTAAGTGAGGATGGGCTTATAAACTGTCGCACATGCCATTCTCCGCACAATGCTGCCAGCAATACACACCTCCTGACACAGAAAAATGAAAAAGAGATCACCTGTCTCATATGCCATGTTTCAAAAAAACCAATAACAGGTTCAAAACATGATATGGATACAATGGCGCCTGATGAAAAAAATGTGGACGGCAAGACTGTGTCAGTGGGTGGTGTTTGCAGTGCATGCCATTTTATGCATAAAGGGACTGCCCCAAAGATGTGGGCGAGGCCTGTTTCAGGAGAGGGGGATACGATGTCCCAATTGTGTTACAGCTGCCATGCAAAGGACAAGGTTGGTGAAAAGAAAACCACAGGAGAGTTTACACACCCGGTTGATGTCTATCCTGCAAACAATACAGCAGGCAACGGACTTCCCCTGTTTGACAATGATTTAAAAAAGGATGGAAACGGAAAGGTTACCTGCGCTTCTTGCCACAACCCGCATCAGTGGGACCCTGTTTCACCTGATGCACGGGCTGCAAAGACAGCAGAAGGGGATGCAACAAACAGCTTTCTGCGAAAAAGGGGCGCGCCATTGACGGACCTCTGTGTATCATGCCACGATGATAAGAAATACGTTGAGAAAACAACTCACGATATGAGCATGATGTCTCCTAAATCAAAAAATATCAAAGGGGAGACTGTTAAGACTTCGGGGATATGCGGCGCATGTCACCTGGTACACAATGCAAAAGGTGAAAAACTGTGGGCTAGGACAAAAGGGTTGGGGAAAGATGCTATAGAAAGGCTCTGCAATGGCTGTCATACCAGAGGCAGTGTTGCAGGAGAAAAACTGCTTGGAAATATCTCTCACCCTCTTGGAGTAAGGTCAGCTATTATGACATCCTATGCCGGAATACTTCCATTCTATGATGCAAATGGGAAAAAAACGAAAGATGGCTTTGTTACATGCTCTACATGCCATGATGTGCATCAGTGGAACCCTGCCAAACATACAAAGGGAGCCGGCATAGCAGAAGGCGACAGGTTTGATAGTTTTCTCCGCATAGCCTATGATGATGATGCAAGCCTTTGTGCAAACTGCCATAATAAGAACTCACCAGTAAAAGATACTAAACACGATTTAAAGAAGACAGCGCCTGATGAAAAAAATGCCATTAGAGAACAGGCGCAGGAAGGTGCGGTATGCAGTTCATGTCATCTGGTACATAAGGCAACTGGACCCAAACTATGGGCAAGGGCAATTGAGGGAAAGGCCGATGATATTATCTCTATGCTGTGCCAAAACTGCCATGCCGAAGGCAAGGTGGCTGAAAAAAAACGGACAGGACATAATTCCCACCCTATTAAAAAAAGGATGGCAAAAGATAAACCAGACATCGCACCTGATATTCCTCTTTATACAAAGGAAGGTAATATAGATAACGAAGGGTATATTACATGTGCTACATGTCATAATCCACACCAATGGGACCCTCAGTCCCCAGAAAATAAGGGGAGCGGCATCAGGGTTGACGGCAATGGCGCAACCAGTTTTCTGAGAAGACACAATACAGACGAATCATTGCTTTGTGTAACATGCCATGCAGAGAAACGTTATGTTTATAAGACTGAACATGATATAGTGGTTGGTGCCCCTGAATTAAAGAATACGGTTGGAAAGACGGTATCGCAAAGCGGTGTATGCAGTGCATGTCATCTTGTGCATAATAGTATGGATAGCTATAAACTATGGGCATTAGAACTTGGAGACAGCAACCCGCCTCCTATGAATCTTTGCCTGAGTTGCCACAAAAAGGGCGGCGCAGCTGAAAGAAAGGTTCCAAAATATCTCACCCATCCATCCTATATATTAGCTATGCATGGGGCAACAGAATCCAGCGATAATTCAGCCCCTTTATATGATAAAAATGGAAAAGAGACTTTATTAGGTTATATCACCTGCCCCACATGTCATAATGCACACAAGTGGAGTTATAACCAGAAGGATTATGGCACGGGGAAAAACACAGAAGGCAGCAGCATCAATAGTTTCTTAAGGACAGTAAGTTCAGACAATATCTGTAAAAACTGTCATGGGATTGAAGGACTCATAAGATATAAATTTTATCATACTGATTTCTTCAGGGACGGCAAAGGCGCCTCCCCTTTACATTAGCATTGGCCTAATAGATAAAACCATAATCAGGAACAACACCTCTGCCAGTTCACTTTCAAAACCAAAGACATCGCTTGTAATGCCCCTCCAAAAATGCAACTGCATTTTTGGGGTAAATGAGTGAATTACCCGTCAGTAAGTTGGCGGGTATTCAACAGCCGGTTTTTATAAATCCATTTTAATTCTACAGCCTATACAACTTACTCTTATTTATTATGTCATATTTCATTTATTTTTTAAATTTAATGCAAGAGGAACGATCCCACATCTCTAAGGCGCAGGATTACTCAATACTTTTTACTCAACACTTATCATTTCTCTTATCTTTTCAAATTTCTTATCTCCGATCCCTTTCACCTTTTTGAGGTCTTCTGTGGTCTTAAATCCGCCAAACATCTCTCTGGTTTCAATAATCTCTTCGGCTAATTTTGGCCCGATGTCAGGAAGCGCCTCAAGATCCTTTGCAGCGGCTTGATTTATATCAAGAGGAATGGAAAAGATAATATGCTTTTCTCCGCTCATCAGACCTATATAAACGGAACCTTCTTTGTCCTTGTTTGTTGCAATTACAATCTTTGAGCCGCTTTTGACTTCTGACTCCTGTTTGGGGTATAGATAAACTCTGCTGACGCCGGCAGGATACTCTACTTCAAAGATTGTTTGCTCTGCGGAAGAAATAAAAGATATTGGAGCGCTCTCTTTTGATGTGTAAAATTCAAATTCTCTTAAAAAATAAATAGCCGCAAGAAAAACAGCTATCGCTAAAAGGACGATGTCCCTTGCCTGCCTATCATGGCTGTTTTCATTATCACTTATTTCTGCCCCGTTTGGAGCTTCCCTTTTCATCTTTATAGAGTTTATATTCAAGGCTGTCAACCAAGGCCTGCCAGCTTGCCTCAATCACGTTTTGAGACACGCCGACAGTGCCCCATTTTTCCTTGCCGTCTCCCGATTCCACCAGAACCCTGACCGATGCCGCCGTGCCTTTGCCTGCGGTCAACACCCTGACCTTAAAGTCGAGAAGAGCTACATCTTTTAAATTTGGATAAAATTTCTCAAGGGCCTTTCTCAGCGCATTATCCAGGGCGTTTACAGGGCCATTGCCCTCGCTGGCTGCATGCTCAACCTTTCCGCCAACCTCAAGTTTTATCGTAGCCTCGGCATGAGGGTGTTCACCCTCTTTCCTTTTTTCATCAATCACCCTGAAACCGAGAAGTTTGAAATACCGCTTTCTTGCCTTCAATGCCCTCTGGATAAGCAGTTCAAACGACGCCTCTGCGCCTTCATACTGAAAGCCCTGATGCTCCAGTTCCTTGAGGGTCTTGAGTATGCCCTGCACAATCGGGTCTTTGCTCTTGATGTCAATGCCGAACTCCTGGGCCTTATACAGGATGTTGGATCTGCCGGAAAGGTCGGAGACCAAAACCCTCTGATGATTGCCGACCAGTTCGGGTTTGATATGTTCATAAGTTTCAGGTTTTTTCAATACAGCGCTTACATGCACGCCGCCTTTGTGCGCGAATGCGCTGTCTCCCACATACGCCTGATGCTTATTGTGAGGCAAGTTTGCCAGTTCATACACGAACCGGGATGTCTCCCGGAGTTTGCGAAGTTGTTCCGAGCTTACGCAGTCAATCCCCATCTTCAATTTGAGATTGGGGATTATGGAACAGAGATTGGCGTTGCCGCACCGTTCGCCGAAACCGTTGATAGTGCCGTGAACCTGCACAGCCCCTTCTTTCACGGCAAGAATGGAGTTTGCCACAGCGGCCTCTGAATCATTGTGGGCATGAATGCCGAGCGGCGCATTGACATGATGTTTTACATCCCTGAAAATCTCAACCAACTCATCCGGCAATGTGCCGCCGTTTGTATCGCACAGGATGATACATTCCGCTCCGCCGTCATTGGCCGCCTTTAGTGTTTTGAGCGCATATTCCGGGTTCGCCTTGTATCCGTCAAAAAAATGCTCTGCATCATAAAAAACCTCGCCTACCCGCTCTTTTAGGAATTTAAGAGAATCATAAATAAGATCAAGATTTTCCTCAGGAGAGATTTTCAGGGCTTCTTTTACATGCAAATCCCAACTCTTTCCAAAAATAGTTATAACTCCTGTATCTGCCTTTAAAAGCGCATTTATATTCGCATCATCCTTTGCCTTGCTGCCTCCCCTCTTTGTGCTTCCAAAGGCAACTAATCTGGCATTGGCAAGTTTTACAGACCGTATCTCCTTAAAGAACTGAATATCGCGCGGGTTTGAGCCGGGCCAGCCTCCCTCAATATAATGAATGCCGAGTTCATCTAATCTCTGCGCAATCCGCCCCTTATCCTCAACAGAGAAATTTATATCCTCCGCCTGCGTGCCGTCCCGTAAAGTTGTGTCGTAGAGTTTAAGCATGATGTATTTCCCCTATATGTCGTAACCCTGTTTTATTAAATAACCGCTTGTTGCCGAAATAAAATT
>CAZVZI010000008.1:0-16130 GCA_964631455.1 uncultured Thermodesulfobacteriota bacterium
TAAAAGAAAACCCTCAAGTCTGGATAGCAACTGGAAGTGTGTGCCGCTTTCTTTTATGGGAGATAAAAAGAGGCACAGTATGTGAATCTTTTCTCTCCTTCTTGTCGGATGCGGGATGCCGCTTTTGGAAACAGCCAGAACAAACTTTATATCCTCTGCCGCTTCTGAGAATATGTGAAATATTGCAGAGCCGGTGCCAGCCAGAACGCCGTCTATGCTCTCGTGGTCTTTTAATGCCTTGATGGACTCTGCATCTTCGCATACCTTGCCGAGGAGGCAGGCCATATTCCGTAACGCCTCAGTATGGTCTTTTGCCTTGAAGTCAATGAGGATATGGTCTTTGGAGAGGAGAGAGGATAGATTCATTGATACTCCTTACGAGTTAGCGGGAGGGTCCCGAAGGGATACCTTCCCTGAGCTGTTTAAGCAGCAGCGCCTTTTGCAAACCGTCATAGGCTTCTGTGTAATCCGGTTTAATCTGTAAGGCCTTCGAGTAAGCATGGACTGCTTCATTTAATAAGCCTTTCTGGCTGTAGAGAATTCCAAGATTATACCAGCTATCGTAGTCATTTGGATCTAATCCCAAAGCATCTTTATAGTCTAATATCGCCTCATCTATATCGCCTTTTTTAGTTAGCGCCTCTGCCAGATTCTTATGTATAATCTTAAGATATATAGGGAAACGTGTGTATTTCAACGCCTCTATGTATTCAGTTATGGCTTCGTCTAACATGCCTTTGTCATAATATATTACTCCAAGATTGTTACGCGCTTCTGCAAAATATGGGTTTAGCTTCACTGCTGTCTTGTATTCCTGCAAGGCGTCTTCTACCCGGCCATCTTTTTTATAAGCGCTTCCCATGTTGTTATGAGCCCTTGCTTTGCCTGGCGATTTTATTACCGTATCCTGCCAGAGCGTTGTATTGTTTTTCCATGCCATAGTTCTGTTAATTGTTCCTGCTGAGTAAATCATGAACAGGATGAGAAATGTTGTATAGGTCAGATGCCTGGCTGACACCAACGGGTGGAACAATCCAACTTGTTTATTTCCCGCCATCACTATCCTCTTTGTTTGGCGTGGTTATAAAGGATTCAATCAGAATAGCGCAAACAAAGATTACAAGAGGCGCTATCTGCAGAAGAGATCTGTTTATGGTCGTGCGGTTTTCCAGGAATTTGTAAGCGCTGGAAAAGGTAAAAACGGAAATAACTATCGTCAATACGATAATGGCAGGCGCAATAAATATCCCCTTATCTTTTAACGGACAAACTATGCTCAACAGTAACAACACAACCACCACTGTCCAGAGGATATTGAAACTTCCGTCGGTAAGTATAATTTCTAAAAGCCTTTTAAAGGCTTCTGGATGAAACTCAAATTGAAATTGCATAACGGCTCCTTTGTATTACCAGAGTGGGATATTGTTTATCAACTTAAAAACAATCCACGGGGCTGTTAATATAGAAACTGTAGCTCCGTAGAGGATAATGCTTTTTACCTTTTTCTCAAATTCCATAGGTGTTCTGTGCAGGTAGTAAAAAAAGACAACCAGCGAAGAGGGGAGATACAAAACAAGCCCCTCATTCTTTGTGAAAACTGCAATCGCCATGAATGCGGCAGATACAATCAGAATAGAATCCTTTTTGGCAAAGAACCATTTCATAAGAAGTATAAAGCTTCCTGTAATATAATAGCTAATTATAATATCAACATAGCCGCTGGATGCATGGACGGAGACAAGCGGAATACTTACTAATATGTAGCAGGAAAGAACACTGACAAACAAGGATGTATACTCTTGAAGGCAGTTAAACACCAATAAGAGGAGACAGGCTAATAGTATGAATGAATGCATCTGGATATAGTTTTCGTGCCACCCACCCATAACCAATGCTGTCCAAACCCTGAACAGAGAGGGGGCAAGAGGATAGTTATGATATTGGGGGTCTCCCCCGCCGAGGAAGGACTCACTGCCAGGGTCAAGGTCTATTAACCCGGTAAAGTATATGACCTTTGCCTTATAGTTCCAGCAGGTGAGGGCATCCCAGAAAATTGGAGGGGTAGTAAGAGCGCCAAACAGTATAAATGATAATTTCCAGCCTATCAGAATGATAAAGACAAATATCAGCAGTTTTTTCCATGGGGTTTCGTTGCTCCAGGGTTCTTTGTTGTGGTGGACAGCAGTTGCGTTTTTATAAAGAGCAAGGGAACGAATAAGCATCCATATCCCATATGCCCCGAGGATGAAGATGGGAATCGTTGATGCAAGTGTAATACCAAACCCCAGAAGGGCGATGCCAAACAGGTAAAAGGAGACAATCCCTGCTCCGAGGGGAAAGGAGAGCGCAAGTCTTTCCATTGAAACAAAGGCGTCTTTCCTCTGCTCTGCAATAGACAGAACTGCAAAGCCGGCAAGCGCCGGAATGATTACCGATATAATAAACAATATGCTATTCATTTGAAGATTGTAAAAATAGAAATGAATTCTTATCCCACCTTTTTATGAGCCTTCCTTTTACTGCCCTGTTTTCCCCTTCCATATCCATATAATACAACGTATCCCCCCGCGTTTCTGCGAATGGATATTTATAGAATACCTTGAATAGCCCTTGACTTTTTTGATATACAGCAGTTGGATAAAGGTGGTAGGAAGTCAGGTCAACATAGAGGTTATATAAGAAGGAAGGTGTATATAAAGTTGCGGTTGTCACCCCCACCGGAATATTTTTTTTTACAAACTTCAAGAATCCGAAATAATCTCTGAGATCGAAAAACCTGGCTTCCCCTTCCTCTGCCTCTGGTCTCAAATAGCCTTCCCGTGTAAGTTTAACATGCCAAAACTCATTATACATATTCCTTATATCGGCGATTATCCACGTAAAAAGAAATATTGCCAGCAAGGGTGCAATAACTCCCAGACTTATTCTTTTGCGCTTCAGCCAATGCCACATAATGCCCCATGATAGCAAAACCAATAACAAAGCTGCTGCAAATATATGAAGAATGGTGATAAATGACGCATTAAATATCCTGGGAGAGGGTATAAAATTCATATCTGGTATATTTATTAACCGCGGTCTTGTAAAGTTTTCCCATGCTACAGAAAGCCTATCTAAAAGATTGCCGGAGTGATTAAGTGATATGTTTTTTATATCAATGCCATTATCTCCATTAATAAAATATACATACAATGTCTGTATCGTTTTTGCACGATCCGGATAGGCTGTGAAATCCAATCTGTATTGGTGAAATTCCCCATCCCCATTAAGATGGATATATCTATGTGTTTTGCGATATCCCTCTCCTTTATACACTACCCCCATAAGAACCAAAGGGTTGCGAACCAGTGCCTCTATCTTTAAAACAGGATATTCAATAAGGTCAGCAGAAACATTTTCAAACATTATTCCTAGATTGTCTCCGCCAATTTTAATACTATCCCTCCCCTTATCTATTGGGGCAAGGGAACCGTCTCCCTTTATCAGATAAGCGGAGGGCCAATTATTGAGCTCAAGGGACTTGCCCCCAAATGTGTTAATTGGGGATGAGGCTAGCGCCGAACCGCAGCACATTATAAATATTAGAATGTTTACTGATAATAACTTTAACAGATTCATCCGGCATTACCTGCGCCTTTCTCAAGCAAATATCAACCGACATTGATGCCTATAATCAGCAATGCAAATGGAGTCATATGTAAGACAGGAGTTCACCCAAACCTTCGTGTTTTCCAATATCTCTGATTTCGCCATATCTGTCATCTGAAGAGATTATATTTAATGATAGACCTGATTGCTGATAATCCGTCCTTCCAGTTAATCTTTTTGCCTTCGGCATAGCTCCTGCCGGAATAGGATATGCCGACCTCATATATCCTTACGCCAAGTTTTGCTATTTTTGCAGTAATCTCGGGTTCAAAACCAAAACGGTTTTCCTCAACATGTATTCTGTCAAGCACATCCTTTTTGAAAGCCTTATAACCGGTTTCCATATCAGTCATGTTAATATTTGTCGGCATAGAGGTATAGCCTCATCCGGCAATTTTTCCAAAGAGCTTTATTTAGAACACTTATCCATAAATTCCCCTATAAGAATATTGTCATCAGGTTTTAAAAAAAATCGCGCAGCATCACACTCTTTAATGTTGATATAGGCAAGCCCTATGTTATGTTTTGCATCCCTATCTTCAGGCGCTGTCATCAATACCTTTTTAAATTCAACTATAGCCTCGGAATATAGTCCCCTTTGGGCTAATGCTATTCCAAGGTTGTTTCTTGCATTAATTAAGGATGGATTACGTTGCAGAACACCTTTGTATTCATATATTGCATTATCAAAAAGGCCGTATTTTTGATATGCCCTGCCAAGATTATAACCGACAAAAATACTATCTGGAGATTTTTTGACCGTATCCAACCATAAACTCAATTCATTTGCCCACACAGAATTCCTTTTTGTGGTTCCTGTAAGGTATAATACTATAACCATAGATAAGGGTATTGCAATGACTAGTCTAAAAAACGTACGGTTGTTATAATATGCATGCTTATGAAAGAGCATTACCAGTATATAGGTTAACAGAATATCAAACCCGGCAGATGGAAGGTACAGGTATCTCTCTGCGAATGTAGCTTCGCCTACCCCTGGTATGTAGAGTACAGGCAGTAAAGGGATAAATATCCATGAAATGGCAAAAAAGGCTAAAAGACTTAGCCTTCTTATTAAAAATAGAAATATAAAAAAACAGATAGTCAACAATAATGAGATAATAGCCCGTGATTCCAAAATAGAATAAACAGGATGAAGAACATGAAAGGCATTTAAATTGATAGGAAGGAGAAGCTTTTCGAAATATTTGATTATCAAAGGGAATACGTTTATAACGTATTGAAAATTAGTAAGATAATCATGCTTTGATTTTTGAGGCGCGAATCCGCTGAGGGCATGGATTCTAATCAGAATATATGCGACTGAAACTATTGCAAACGGCAAATATCTTTTAAGGTAATCGTTGAATGTTTTAATAGAATCTTTTCTAAAGGCATAATCATAAATAAATAATAAGATAGGAAGCGTCAAGGCTGTTTCTTTAGAGATGGCGGCTAAAAAAAACAATATTATCGCAATGATATGGTTTTTAGAGCCAACAGAACAGTTGTTGTTGATGTAGAGATAAAAAGAAATCAGATAAAAGAGCGTAAAGGTAAGTTCAGGTATACCTGCAATCCATGCTACAGGCTCTGTATTGATAGGATGAACTGCAAAGAGAATGGCGGCGATAAGAGCAGGACTGAGGAACTGGAATTTAGGATTTTGGATTAGAGATATATTAAGCCCTCCGCGCATATTAAAAATTCTGATGGCAATCAAGAAGACCATAATGCCATTAATGGCGTGAAAGATGATATTAATCAGATGCCATCCCCATGGTTTAAGGCCAAAGATATGATATTCTGCCATGTAGATAATGTGCATCAGGGGTCGATAGTAATTTGAAACATATAATTCAGATCTAAATGCCCAGACACTAGAGAATAATATTTCAGGGATATTTCTTATATCTTTAATCCATGGATTGTTCAGCACCTGATGTTCATCATCATAGACAAACTCGTTGGGAATAGTATTGGCATATACCCCGAAAGAGACTATCAGGATGATAGCTATGGCAATTGATTTTGAACTATACAATTGTTTCATCGTTGTATTATCTCTGGAGTTGTTTAAGATGCAATGCCTTATTTAAACCCTCTATAGCTTCGCTATCATTAGGTTTAATCCGTAAGGCCTCAGAGTATGCATTTACCGCTTCATCTAATAAACCTTTCTGGCTGTAGAGAACTCCAAGATTATACCAGCTATTGCCGTCATTCGGATCCAATTCCACAGCCTCTTTATATTCTGATATGGCTTCATTCACCAATCCTCGTTCGCCAAATACACTTCCTAAGTTTTGGTGTGTTACTTTAAGCTTAATAGGGAATGCAAGGGATGTGCGTTTCAATATCTCTCTATATTGAGTTATTGCATCCTCAAATAGTCCCATGTTTCTATATAGTGTTCCAAGGTTAAGGTAAGGTTCCACAAAATCAGGGGCAAGTCCAATTGCTGTTTTATACGCAGAGATAGCGTCTTGAACATGCCCATACTGAAGGTGGAGATTTCCGAGGTTGAAGTAGGCTGGGGCAGCAAGTTCAGGCCCCAATGCTATGGCATCCTGATATTCCCTGAGGGCATCCTCAAACTTTCCTTGCCCTTGATAAACAACAGCAAGGTTAATGCGGGCATCCGCATAATCAGGCTTTATTTTGAGCGCAGCCTGATATTCGTATATAGCTTTTTCTAACAGTCTTTTTTCTTTATAGATATTTCCAAGGTTATAATGAGGCATATAACCGTCCGGCGATTTTTCCACAGTATCCTGCCACAATGTATAATTGTCCCTCCAAATGTAATTTCTCTTTACTGTTCCGGTAGAGTAAAGTCCGGTTAAGGCAATAAAGATGGATATTGCGATAGGAATAGCAGCTTTTTCAAATAACTTTATTTGATAAATCTTTTCTATCGTTATGCTCATCAAAATTACAAACCCTATAGATGGAAGATAAAGGTATCTCTCTGCAAAGGTAGCTTCGCCTACCACTGGTATGTATAGAGTAGGCAATAAAGGGATAAATATCCATGAAAGAGTAAAAAACACCGTATTATTTGCCCTTTTTATAAGAATTACAAACATGAAAAAGGCAAAGGTTAACATTAACGAAATAATAAATCTTGGCCCTAAAACAGAATAGACGGGATGCAAGACATGAAAGGCATTTAAATTTATGGGAAGAATAAGTTTTTCAAGATACTGGATAAATAGAGGAAAGATATTGATTAAATACTGGGAAGTATTTAATTCGGGATGGTTTTTTGAAGGCGCAAATCCGCTGAGGGCATAGATTCTAATCAGAATATATGCAACTGAAACAATTGCAAACGGCAAATATCTTTTAAGGTAATCGTTGAATGTTTTAATAGAATCTTTTCTAAAGGCATAATCATAAATAAATAATAAGATAGGAAGCGTCAAGGCTGTTTCTTTAGAGATGGCGGCTAAAAAAAACAATATTATCGCAATGATATGGTTTTTAGAGCCAACGGAGCAGTTGATATAGAGATAAAAAGAAATTAGATAAAAGAGTGTAAAAGATAATTCAGGCACTGCCGACACCCATGCAACTACCTCGGTATTGACAGGATGAATGGCAAAGAAAATGGCGGCAATAAGAGCAAAATTCATGGTTTTATAGTCATATTTTTGTGTGTTGGATTGAGTCTTATTTAAGAGTGTAACGGCAATCAGGAAGACCATAATGCCATTAATGGCATGAAAGATGATATTAACCAGATGCCATCCCCATGGTTTAAGTCCAAAGATATGGTATTCTGCCATGTAGATAAGGTGCATCAAGGGGCGATAGTAATTTGAAACATGCAATTCAGGTATAAATGCCCATACATTAGAGAAGAATATTTCAGGGATATTCCTTACATCTTTAATCCACGGATTGTCCAGCACCTGATTCTCATCATCATAGACAAACTCGTTGGGAATAGTATTGGCATACACACAGAAGGAAACTATCAGTATAATGGCTATTGCAACGGATTTTGAGTTATACAATTGTCTCATTTTATGCTATCTCTGAAGTTGCTTAAGATGCGAGACCTTGTTTAAACCCTCTATAGCTTCGCTATAATTCGGTTTGATTCGTAAGGCTTCCTGAAATGTACTAACCGCCTTATCAAAAGAGTTGGACTGCATAAAAATAATTCCTAAATTGTAATAAGCATCAGCGCTGTCAGGCTCTAACGTTAACACCTTCTCATATTCTGTGATGGCCTCAGACAGTAATCCCTTGCTCTGATATGTTGCGCCGAGGTTATAATGCGCATCTGTATAATCAGGATAAATCTTTATGGCCATTTTTAATTCTGCTATTGCAAGGTCTAATTGTTCCTTATTGTAATATAAAATTCCCAGATTGTAATGCCCATCTGGTATGTTTGGCGATTTTATTACCACATCCTGCCAGAGAACCATATCATCCTTCCATGTCATATTCCTGGCGATTGTCCCTCCTGAGTAAACAATAAATAGCAATATGAAAATGATATATGGCGAATATTTGTTTGACATCAAAAACGCCTTATAGATTATTTGCTTTTTTTAGTTCGTTTCGCAACGCATCCAGATATTGTTTTGCCTGCTTGTGGTTTGGATTTATTTCCAGAACCTTTTCAAACAGCCGTATTGCCTGTTCTGTCCTGAAGATATACGATGCGTAGGCAACCCCAAGCCTATAATAAAAATCTTCCTCTGTTTTCTTCTGAATAATGATTGGAGGGACAAGCTCCTTCGCGTTGGATAACATATCGGCAACCCTTTCATTAGGGCCATTAGCCGGGTCGGAATACAAATAGTGCGGAAGCGTAAATTCAAGAATCGGATGTCCGTCAGTGTTAATATCGGTCTTTCCGATATAGTCTCTTATGGCGTCATTGCCGATCAGAAACATAGTCAGCATGTCAAATGGAGAGGTTATCTCTATACGGGCAAGGTCTTTTTGCGCCTTTTCTGTCTGCATTCTTTTGGACAAGGATTCCATATCAAGGCCATGCGGATGCTTGGAGCCGATTACAATCAAATCCGATGTGCCGGTATAGTGGAACCAGAGGCTCACATACGGAAATGTTGAGGCAAAGGTATTGAGGCCTATCTTAAGGTCATTGGCGGATATTCTGTAGTTTTGAAACCAGAGGGCCGCTATTCCGTCATCCGTCAATTTACTGTTTATCTCGTCAAAGTATTCTTTTGTAAAGAGATTTGACACGCCTGTAATCCAGGGGTCTGATACGGCAGATACGATAACATCATATTTCTTTTTGACTGTGAAAAGAAAGTTGCGGCCGTCTGTGATGTGCAGTTTTACCCGTGGATCAGAGAGCGCATTATTGTTGGACTCGGAAAAATATCCGGCAGCCTCAACAACCGTGGGTTCAAGTTCCGCCACATCAATCTCTTTCAAAGGATACTGCTCCATCGCGCCGAGCGTCATGCCTGAGCCAAGCCCGATAAGAAGGGCGCTGTCGCTTTTTTTGCTCAGCAGCATTGGTATGTGTCCCAAAAGAGACCATGCCTTGCCGGGTTTTAAGTCTACTGCGCTGGCTTCATATTTGCCGTTAGATTGGTAGGAGATGGTCTTCCCATTTGCCTCTTCCCTGACCGTGATAATAGAGTTGATTCCCTCCTTGTAAAAAAGGAGTTTATCTCTTTTGTTCCCTTGTTCAAGGGCTTCCGCCGTTTGAGTGTCAATGGGATTCGCATACGGGCCCATGGTCATAATCATCCTATCCCATTTAGGAATATTAGGGGCAAGGATCAAAAAAGGGAGGATAACTGCCGCTGCCAGCACGGCTTTCGTTTGTGCCTTCAAGGATGCGATAGCGAGCAGTATCAATGCGATGAGGATATTGATGCCGGTAAGAAAAACAATCGATTTCTGGATGCCTAGGAGCGGCACAAACACAAATCCGCCGACAAATGAGCCTGCTATCGCCCCTGATGTGTTTAAAAAATATATGTTGCCTATGCCCTTACCCACGGAATCCAGCCCTTTTGTATATATCTTGCTTACAACAGGGAATATTGCGCCCATGCACAGGGTGGGGATTATCATTATTGCGGAACAGAGCAGTGATTGCATGAGAAGAAACAGCCAGAATTGGCCTGAGAAGGATTTAAACATCTTGAGAAAGATAAACGGCAAATCCTTATAAAGCGGCACAGTTATCAGGACAGAAAGTCCTATAATAAACTCGAATACGGCAAACCAGAGAATAAGATTTTTCCTCTTATCGATGAACGGAGCCAAGGATATGCTGCCTATGCCTATGCCTAAAAGAAATGTTGCAAGCATTATTGTAAAGGCATAGATGGATGAACCGATGATAAGGGAGAATATCCTGAACCAGAGAACTTCGTAGGCTAGGGATACGAAGCCGGATATGGCAAAGGCGCTGAGGATTATCATGTTGCCCCTATTTTCGCCTCTTGCCTCTTTAAATCCCCCTTCATCCCCCTTTTTCAAAGGGGGAATAGGGGGATTTTCTTGCCTCTTGCCAATAATTTCCTGTTTGCCGCCGCCTGCCGCTTCTTTAGAAAAAAAGGTTATAACCAGCACGCCTATAACCATGTCTGCAATGCCTGCGATGTAGACCGTTCCGTTTACGCCTATGGTATAGAGGGAAAATAGGCCGACAGTAGCGCACCCCAGGACAGCGCCTATGGTATTGACCGAGTAGAGCATACCTGTGCGAAATCCGATTTCTTCCTTTGATTCTGTGAAGTATCTGGCAAGCATAGGAAGGGTTCCGCCCATGAGGGTTGTCGGGACTATTATGCCTGCGGATGCAAGAATGAATTGGATAAGGCTAAAGGAAGAATAATGTATATCAGAGGCTGCCATGTATTGCAGATAGAAGTTTTTTATAAGGTAAAATATAAAAGGTGTGGCGAGGGAGTAAATGCCGACGCCTATCTCCACAAGGCCGTATGCAAAGAGAGGTCTCTTGTAACGGTCTATAATCCTTCCGAAAATAAGGCTTCCCAAGGCAAGACCGGCCATGAAAGAGGTCAGGACTGTTGTAACGGCAAACTGGGTTGAGCCGAAGGCGAGAAGGAGCATCCTTGTCCAGACAAGCTCATAAGCCAATCCCGTAACTCCTGTGGCAAAGAAAGAAACGAGGATTATGTATCTTGTAGGGCTATTTGTCCGGCTCATACATGCATATAAAAATTTAAAAATTAATTTTAGCACACCGTAGTTCATATAAACAATACAAAAATTTTGCTTATGCGCCATCAGTGATTTTTATTTGACAAGTTTCAGAGAAATCGGATAGTATAATGCTTCATGATGAGGAAGCCTAAAAAAGGTAAATTAATTTGCATGCTTATGGGCTTTGTTGGATTTGATTTGTCCTTGAGAAGGAGGCAATACCTGCAGTGAATGTCATGTTGGTAGCGGTTATATTTCTTGGTTTTGCGTGGGGGGTCAATTGGGTTGCGTCAAGTCAGGAAAAGTCCGATATGAAACAGAGTTTACAGCAGGCCGCAATTGTTGAGAAGGGCATGACAAAGGAAATAGAAGCCGCTAAAAGAGAGAGTGAGTGGCAGGCAAGGCGGAGAGAAGAACTGGAGGCCGAATACAAGAACAAGATAGAGGAGAAGAAAAGGGTTGAAGAGGCGCTGCGCAAGATTGAGGATGTGCTGGCCATTGCTGAAAAGAAACTGGTTGTGGATAAGGAATCTTTAAAAGAGCAAGCGAGAGAAGATGTCCGCGGCGAGATTGATGAGCTTAAGAACCGCATCATTGCGCTGCAGGAGGCGAAGGAAAGATTTGAGGCAGAGGCCGAAGCAAGGGCGAAAGAGGCTGCGGCAATAAAACAAGATATGGAGTTCAAGCTGCAAAGGGAAGAAGAACTGCGTAGAAAAGCGGAAAACGAGCTTAGGGAAAAGACAGATGCCATTGCCAGGCTGGAAGCGGGTGATGCGGCAGCGGCAGAGACTACAAAGGCAGCCGCGGTACAAAAAGATTCGGGGCAGGAACAATGGGTAGAGGAAGAGTATCGCAGTGAGATTGCGGAGCTTAAGAACCGCATCATTGCGCTGCGGGAGGCGAAGGAAAGATTTGAGGCAGAGGCCGAAGCAATAAAACAAGATATGGAGCTCAAGCTGCAAAGGGAAGAAGAACTGCGCAGAAAAGCGGAAAACGAGCTTAGAGAAAAGAGGGATGTCATTGCCGGGCTGGAAGCGGGTAGTGCGGCAGCAACAGGGGCTGCAGAGGCAGTTGCGCAGAAAGGCTCAGGGCATGAACAAGGGGTAGAGGAAGATTACCGCGGTGAGATTGCAGAGCTTAAGAATCGCATCATTGCGCTGCAGGAGGAAAAGCAAAGATTTGAGGCAGAGGCAAAGACAGAGGTAGAGGCAAGAAAGAGGGCTGAGGTGGCTCTTGCAAATAAGACAGAGGTTGAGTCTTTGTTAAAGAGAGACTATCTGCGGTCACAGTTAGAGACTGACCTGAAAATAAAGACAACTGAAATTGCCATGCTGGAGAGGGGAGTAATAGACCTAAAAGGTGATATTGATCAAAAGACCAAACAATTTGAGGAGTTAGAGGCCAGGTACAAGGCTGAGGTTGAGGAGAAGAAAAAGACCGCAGAGCTTTTGACTATGGCTGAAGAGGCAAGAAGGGCTGCGGAAAAGAGATTGGAATCAGAACGTGAAGTTTTAAAGTCTGCGGCAAAAGAAGGGGCTGAAATGGATAAGCTAAATAACCGCATACTTGAAATTGAGTCTGCGAACAAGAAAATTGAGGCAGAGGCAAGAAAGAGGGTTGAAGAGGCGCTTGTAAACAAGACAGAGCTTGAGTCTCTGTTGAAGAGAGAAGAAGAGTTGCGGCAGAAGGCAGAGGCAGACCTGAAAACAAAGATAGATGAGATAGAGAGATTGGGAAAAGAGGCTGAGGCAACCAAAAAAATTGCAGCAAAGGGATCAGAAGCTGCGGCGGCAAAGGCTGAAGAATCAATCGCAGATAAAACAGCAGGGGCATGGCAGGCCCTGCCCAAATCGGAACAAGGTATAACGGCAGTTGAATTGAAAGCCGGTGACAATTGGCAGGAGGAGGTGGTAATTAAATATACGGTAACGAAAGGGGACAGTCTCTGGAAGATAGCCGGCAGGGAGTCTATCTATAATGCCCCCAAACTGTGGGTAGTTATCTATAAATACAACCACGACAAATTGAAAAATCCAAATTCCTTATACCCCGGCCAGGTTTTATTGATACCAAAGATGGTAACTACCGAAGATGCAGTAGATTCCTTCTTAAAAGCCAAGGCAGCGATAAAGGAGACGATATGAAATTGACATTAGCCGTGGTCATGGAGTATATTGCCCGAATAGTTATCTAATTATACAATAAGAAGGGTTTGCATTAGATATGATTTCCGGTTTCAGGATTATAGAGTTAAAATTCACATTTCCGGTCTTGTTATGCGCTTTATTTTTAAGCGCAGGCTTTGCATTCGGGGCAGGGGCTGATAATTGGCCGGCATTTCTTAAATTGCCGAATCATAAACCAATCACCGATGCAAAGATAATCCCGCCTTTGAAGCTCAAATGGAAATACAAGACGGGCGGCCCTGTGTATTCATCGCCTGCAATTGTTGACGGAAAGGTATTTATCGGTTCTCACGATTCAAATCTATATGCGCTTGACGCCTCCAACGGCAATCTTTTGTGGAAATTCGGCCCCATTAAACAGATTACATCTTCGCCTGCGGTTGCCGGGGGTATTGTGTATTTTGGCTCAAAGGACAGCAATGTTTATGCGCTTGACGCTAAGACAGGCAATATCATCTGGAAATTTAAGACAGATAAAGAGGTTGTAACTTCCCCTGTTGTTCAGGATGGCATTGTATTTATCGGTTCAAATGACCTTCATATTTACGCATTGAATGCAAAGGACGGCAGGCTTCTGTGGAAAAGAGTTCTTGATGATTACAAATACGGGGGCATATATTCTTCTCCGGCAGTCGATGGAGATAAGGTTTATATTGCAGGGAAAAACTCTATTGTATATGCATTAAAAAAGGAGACAGGGAAGGCGGGGTGGGTTTACAAGACAAACTCTGCCATATATTCATCGCCGTCCGTAAGCGGCGGGATTGTTTATATCGGTTCTTATGACAGAAACATATATGCGCTGGATGCAATGGATGGGCGCATGGTGTGGAAACAGGAACTGAACGACAGAATATATGCAACGCCTGTCGTATGGGAGGGTAATGTCTATATCGGTTCCAAGGACGGATATTTGAACGTTTTTAACGCGAAGACAGGCAAACTGAACTGGTGGTACAATCTTGGGGCAGGGATAAGCTCAACCATTGCTATCTCTTCCGGGGCAAAGATAGGTTTTGTCGGCACAGAGAATGGGTATTTCTACGCCCTTGACCTAAAAAAAGGCACGATTATGTGGAGCTATAATCTGGAAGGCGGGGGTATACATTCCTCTCCGGCCATTGCATTCAATAATGTTTATTTTGGCTCAAAGGACGGTTACATCTATGCGTTTGGGCAGTAAAGATAGATGCAAGATGCAGGATGCAAGATGCAAAGTGTTATTACCCGTTGTATACTTTCTGTCTTTAGTCTTTTGTTTTTTGCCTATCCTTGTCTATGCTCAAGATAAGCCGGCAACAAAAGCTGCCTCCACTGCGCCGGAGATTGAAAGCAAAGAGTATCCAAATCCTCACTGGCAGGAAGGCTTATGCAATGAATGCCATGAAGGCATTCCTGAAAAAGGAAAGAGGCAGACATTTAAGTATGGCGGCGATATAATCAAGATGTGCAATTCCTGCCATGAGGTTGTTTCTGCCCATGCGTATATCCATGCAACAGGGATGGTTCCGTCGGATGACAAATTAAGCAGGATGCCCGATGAGTTCAAGAAGGCATTATACCGCGGGGATAAACAAGGAAGGCTGACATGTCTTGCATGCCATGAGATGACCTATCAGTGCTTTAAAGAGAATTTCGAACGCAAAAAAATTGATTCAAGATTTTTTAGAGGCGGCCCGTATAAATCAAGGGCGGATATATGTTATAATTGCCACGAGGCGGGTAAATATGCCGTTCTCAATCCCCATGACCAAATAACAGATGAGGGGGAAATCCTTACAGACAGATGCATTATATGCCACAAGATCGTGCCTGATGTAAAAAAGGCTCAGGGCATAGAAGATGTGAAATTTCAGGTTGATGAAGATTTGAAGGTGTTATGCCAGCGCTGCCACAGGGACAGACCGCACCCGGGAGGCAGCTGGATGTCTCCCGATATTGCACGACCTATGCAGCCCGATGAAACATCGGAAGAGGCGCAGCCTGTAAGCCATATAAGATTCCCCTCAGTAAAGGTGTTAAGGGTGTATAACGCCACAGAAAGAACAAGGGACTATGTCCTGCCGCTGGAACCGGACACAGGCAAGGTGTTCTGCGCAACCTGCCATAACCCGCATGAAAGGGGGATACAGAAGTCTGCAAAGGCTGACAGGGGCGCCGATGACAAGCAGAGACTGCGGGCAGACGGCACAGGCGTGCTGTGTATGAATTGCCATGGAAAATAAATTCAGAAATAGAGATATTAAATCCTTACAGAAAGGGGGTATAGAAAGGTGAAAAAGATATTGAATGTTTTGCCTCTGGTTTTTATTGCCGCCATATGCTTTTTGTTTGAAGGCAAGGCGGCACGCGCGGCGGATGATGAAAACTGCCTTATGTGCCACAAATATGTAAAGATGGGCAGGTTGACAGAAGAGGGCGAAAGGAAATACTATTATGTCAATGAGGAGATATTTTCAAAGACTGTGCACAATCGGGTAAAGTGCCGGGATTGCCATGATTATATAGATAAGCTCCCTCATGATCCCGTGAAAGAAGGTGTTACATGCAATAAGCGCTGCCACAGCATCCAGAATCCCGCAACAAGAAAGGATTTTGACCATGATAATATAAATGAAGTTTATATGAAGAGCGTCCATGCAAGGGAAAAGGCGGCAAAAAATGAGGCGGATAAAGACAAGCCGTATTGCATATTCTGTCATACAAATCCGCTTTATATACCCGATGAAAACATTAAACACGGCGATACGGTTCATTCTGTAAAGGTGCCGGATGCAGTTGCCGACAGGTGTGATGTGTGTCATCAAAAGAGGGATTTTGTAGATCATAGGTACCTTCATACAGCAAGAAGAATTCTGTCTGTACAAAGGTCGCCGGATGAGATTGTTGAGCTATGCCTTACCTGCCACGGCAATGAGGAATTTCTTGAAAGGCATGAAAAGTTTGCGGAAGAAGAAGGCAGGCGCCTTGGCAAAAAATTTACATTTGCAGGCGAGGCATATAAAGAGAGTTTTCACGGCAAGGTTACGAAATATGGTTTTAAAGAAGCTGCAAATTGTCTCTCCTGTCATGCGAAGGGAGACAATTACTATCTTGCTGTTCACGATATAAGGTCGT
>CAZVZI010000009.1:0-6050 GCA_964631455.1 uncultured Thermodesulfobacteriota bacterium
GGCATACGGCATCCGAAAAAATCAGATACTCATAGCAATCCACTGCGGAAGCCGCGCATTGGGGCATCAGATAGGCACGGATTATTTGCAAACGCTTTCCGAGGCGAGCAGAAAATATAATATCCCAATCAGAGAGCGGGAGCTTGTATGTGCGCCGTTTAAAAGCCCTGAAGGCCAGAGATATTTTACCGCAGTAAACTGCGGCATAAATGGCGCATTCGCCAACCGGCAGGCAATTGCCCATCTCACGCGAAAGGCTGTTCAGCGTGTGTTCGGCATTGATATGCGCGACATAAAATTGCTGTATGATGTCGGGCATAATACGGTAAAGATTGAGACCCATGAAGTTGATGGAAATAAAAAGAAGCTCCTTGTGCACAGAAAAGGCGCAACAAGGGCATTCGGTCCCGGCAGGGAGGAAATGCCTGCGGCATACAGAGAGGTCGGCCAGCCGCTTCTTGTGGGCGGGACAATGGGCACGTCCTCTTATATTTTGTGCGGCACGCAAAAGGGCATGGAAGACTGCTTCGGCAGCGCGGTTCACGGCGCTGGAAGGGCGATGTCAAGGGAAAAGGCGAAGAGGCAGTGGCGGGGTGAAGAGCTTATCCATGAACTGGCTCAAAAAGGCATATTGATAAAATCAAGGAGCAAGCCCGGTGTTGCAGAAGAGGCCCCAGGAGCATACAAGGATGTTGACAAGGTGGTGAACATTGTTCACAGCGCAGGGGTGAATAAAAAGGTGGCGAAGATGAGGCCGCTGGTATGCGTAAAAGGCTAATCAAAAATACGATTGAGGTTAAAATACAAGATTTGCGCAAAAGACAAGGAAAAGTTGGCTGGACAAAACGGAGCATACTCTTTTAGGTATGTGAGTATTTGGACAGCTAACTTTGACGCAGTATTTGGCCAAAGATTGTATTTTAAGGCTAAAAATCTTCCTGCAGATACAATTCTTCCGTATCCTTTGTTTTCCTGAGTTTCAAAGGGGTCTGGCAATAGGGGCAATAGATTTCAGAGCCTACCTTTTCATCCCCTGAAACAGGTATGTCTGCATCGCACATGGGGCAGGTTAAATAAAGCTTTATTGCGCCTTTTAAGGCCATAAAGTTACTCCCTATAAACAGGCGTTGCTTTATTATTTAGCATTTTTATATTGATTCTACAAGATATATTTATTTGACACTTAGCGGTATCATTATCGGCTCTATAAGTCTCATGCCGGACAGAGAATCCAGCCCATTTATGATCTTTGACCACATAATTTTTGCAGCCCTTTGTATATTTAAATTGTTTATATGGATGCTGACCGTATCTCCCGGAGACAGAGGCTCGCCGATATATCTTATCTTTATGCCGTTTTGCGATATGTCTTCGGTCGTTGCCGGCAGAGCCTTTTGGTTATATGTCTTGCCGTCAAATATGTCGCAACATGCTGACCAGGAGAATCTCTCCTCCGCCCTTCTGTCTCTGCCTATTTTCCACAATACATCCTCTGTTGCAGCAACTTCTTCTTGCAGTATGGTGTTTATCTCTTTTAAAAAATCAAATGTTTTAAATGGTTTGGTCATGTATTTGCTGCCGGTTTCTCTGAAGAACAACATTGCCTCATCCGTCAAATAGCCGGTGAGGAACAAAAACCTATGTTTTAGCGCCGGAAAATCTTGCTTGATTTTTCGGCAGAGGCTTATACCGTCCATTCTTGGCATATTCATATCTGCTATTATCAAGTCATGTTTGACAGCTTTCTTAAAGTACTCCAGCGCAGCCATCCCATTTTCAGCTGCATCGACTGTATAGCCGGCCTCAGACAGCACATCTGACAGCAACATCCTTAAAATCGGCTCATCATCAACCACAAGTATTCTTTTTTTTGGCGAGATGTTCATTTTTATTTATCCCCTGCCCATAAGTTATAGCAATACCTGTGCCATGATGCCGAATATCCTAACCCGCTGATTTTTCTAATTATAATAAGAGCAAGGCATAGAACACTTTATTCAATAGCAACCATCCTGTTCAACTAAAACATTCCATATCTAAAACAATTGCGGCAGTAAGTTATCTGCTCTTTTTTTAACCCTTGACAAGATGGGCTTAGGTAGGGTAGGATTCAACAATCACAATACTTAACTTAGCTTGTAATGGGGTGTATTGCCCATAGGAGGATTTGTTGAAAAAGATAATATTCATAGAGCCGAAACCGCCTGATTTTCACATATTCAGCAGAATGCCTTTGCCAAGGCTTGGAACCGTGCTTTTGGGAACAGTGCTTAAAGAAAAAGGATACGATGTCAGGAGCTATGTGGAGGCAGTCGGGGAATTAGATCTGGAAGATGCGCTTACAGCGGATGCTGTGGGCATATCAACAATAACATCAACCTCTACCAGGGCATATGAGATAGCAAGGCTTATAAAAAAGGCAGGCGTACCTGTGTTTATGGGCGGCCCTCATGTCACATATCTGCCTGATGAGGCATTGGGGGTATGCGATTATGTGCTTCGCGGAGAGGCGGACGAAACCATTGTTGATTTTATAAAGGCCCTTGAGACAGGCACAGGGTTTGATGCCATACCGGGACTCTCTTATAAAAAGGACGGCGAGGTGATTCATAACAAAACAGCCTCTTATTGCAAAGATTTGGATAAACTTCCGTGCCCGGATTTCTCCATAGTTAAAGGCCTTGAAACAGAGGCGCGCAAACACTTGCAAATAACCCCCATAATGACATCAAGGGGTTGTCCGTTTGACTGCAGCTTTTGTTCCGTGACAGGCATGTTCGGCCAGAAATACAGATTCAGGAGCAAAGAAAGTGTGATAGAAGAATTACAGCATCACAAGGATAACGGCGGTAACTGGGTTTTTTTCTATGACGATAATTTTACAGCCGACAAAAAGAGGACAAAAGAACTTTTAAGGCTTATGATAGAAAAAGGCCTGACCCCTTCATGGACTGCTCAGGTAAGGGTTGATGTTGCAAAAGATCCGGAACTTTTAGACCTTATGAAGAGGTCAAACTGCCATACTGTTTATATAGGTTTTGAATCCGTAAACCCGGAGACATTAAAGGCGTATAATAAAAAGCAGTCTGTTGAAGATATTGAAAGGTGTATTAAAACGCTTCACGACTACGGTATCCGCATTCACGGTATGTTTGTATTCGGGTCGGATAATGACACTGTTGAAACAATCCATCAAACGGTCGCCTTCTCAAAGAAGAATAACATTGAGTCTGTCCAGTTTATGATACTAACGCCTTTGCCGGGCACCGGCTTTTTCCGTGAAATGGAGAAGCAAAACAGGTTTATATCAAAAGACTGGAGCCTCTACGATGCGCATCATGTTGTATTTGAGCCTAAAAAGATGACATATTATGAGCTTCAGGCTGAAACCGTGAAGGCAACAGCCAGATTTTATTCCATAGGTCAGATAATAAAAAGGGCTGTCAAACTGCACATGTTTAATGTATCAATCAAACTATACGGCAGAAATCTTACAAAAAAATGGGCAAAGAAGAACCAATATTTCATTGAATACACAAAGGCAATCACAGAGAAAGGCAAGCAGATAGAACTTGCCGCCAAAAACACAGCCGAAGATATAAAGGAAAAATTCAGACAGTTGGAAATAAGCGGCTCATTATCCAATCTCCATACCGCAAAAACTAATATTAAGTGGTGACCCCCAAAATGCAGAAATTAGAAATTATAAATCGGGAAACGGGGAACGGTTTTGTCTTTTCTTATTTCTCGCTACTAATTCCTCTTTTTTTGTTCATTGCCGTTTCTGCCCTTGCCTCAGATGCCAATCCTGTTGCATCTTCACAGAACGTAACTCCTCTTATTGCCACAGCCTATGAACAAGGCGCAGGGCCGGAAGATATTGTGCCTCAAGAAAGCGACGATGAGGGGCAGACTGCTGTTTCTGAAGAAGATGGGGCTATTCAGGGTCTTAATGATTTGACAGTGGAAACTTCGGATGAAGACACGGAAGAAATAACCTATGATATACCTGTTGTTGTAAATGACAAGGTGGAGTTCTTCATAAAGTATTTTCAAACAAGGGGGAGAAAGTATTTTGAGAAGTGGCTTGCGCGGTCTGAAAGATACCTCCCCATGCTGAAGGATATATTCAGACAAAACGGCCTTCCTGAAGACCTGGCCTACATTGCCCTTATAGAAAGCGGCTTTAACCCGAATGCCAAATCAAGGGCAAGGGCTGTTGGGATGTGGCAGTTTATGAAATGGACAGGAAAGAAATACGGTCTTAAGGTGGATTCATGGGTAGATGAGCGAAGAGACCCTGAAAAGGCTACACGGGCCGCTGCTAAGTATCTAAAAAACCTCTATGGCCTGTTTAACTCCTGGCACCTTGCGGCAGCAAGCTATAATGCAGGAGAGGGCCGCATTATGAGGGCTGTAAAAAAGCACAAAACCGACGACTTCTGGGTTGTGGCCAAATATAAAAAGACATTAAAGAGAGAGACCAGGGAGTATATCCCGAAATATATTGCGGCTATGCTTATTGCCAAAGAGCCCGCAAAATATGGTTTTACCGATATAGAATATCAACCGCAAATAAGTTATGAAAAGGTAAACATCCCCGGAGCAACGGATTTAAGGGTCATTGCAAAGGCATGTGAATGCCATATTGATGATGTAAAGGAGCTAAACCCGCAGCTCTTAAGATGGTTCACCCCTCCAACCGATTCGGAATATGAGATAAAACTGCCGAGGGGAAAGGCTGCGATGTTTCAGGCAAACTTTGCAGTAATTCCTCCCCAGGAACGGCTCAACTTTTTAGTGCATAAGGTAAAAAGAGGCGAAAACTTGCTGCTTATAGCTAAAAAATATGGCGCTCCCCTTGATTTCATCCTGTATCTAAATAAACTAAAAAGCGCAAAATATGTAAAGGTTGGCGCTGAACTGATAGTCCCTGTAAAGGCCAAGAAAGTGGCTGCGCCTGATACCGTTTCATTTTCTCCCAGAGGTTAGATTTAAAACAAACAATACTGGCGACAAATTTCAAATCTATCGCCAGTGTCCTGCAAATATGATTTCCGTTGAAGCAGCCCTTGAATTAATCTTAAGCGAAATAAAGCCCCTTGGCATGGAAAGGGTAAATATCCTTTCAGCCCTTGGAAGGGTTCTGGGCGAGAACATATCTGCCGGCATAGATAATCCGCCCTGGGATAATTCCGCAATGGACGGTTATGCCTTAAGGGCCTCTGACACAAAAGGGGCGTCAAAGGAGAGACCGAAAATCCTCAAGATAATAGAAGACCTGCCTGCCGGATATGTTGCAAAAAAGACAATTAAAAAAGGCGAGGTGATACGGATAATGACGGGCGCGCCTGTGCCTAAAGGCGCTGATGCGGTTGTGATGGTGGAGGAAACGGAAAGGGTAAAGATTAGAGGACAGAGATCAGAAGTAAAAATATTTAAAGAGGCACGGGTTGGAGATAATGTCAGAAGGGCAGGGGAGGATTTTGAAAAGGACGATACTGTTTTAACAAAGGGAACCGCTATACGGCCTGCCGAGGTGGGGATGCTTGCAGCAGTCGGCAAGCCCAATATCTCCGTGTATCAGAGACCAAAGGTTGCTGTGCTTTCAACAGGGGATGAACTGGTAGATATAGAGGAAAGACCGTCAAACGGCAAAATAAGGAACAGCAACAGCTACGCTATCGCCGCTCAAATAAAGATATGCGGCGCAGTTCCGGTTCAGCTCGGCATAGCAAGGGACAATAAAAAAGACCTTGAAGAAAAACTTAAATTTGGTTTAACAGCTGATTGCATTGTATCATCCGGCGGTGTTTCCGTAGGCGATTTTGATTTTGTAAAAGATGTTTTAAGACAAATGGGTTCCGAGATGCGGTTCTGGAAGGTGGAGATGAAGCCCGGCAAGCCCCTTGCCTTCGGCATTATCGGGGGCAAACCTGCGTTCGGCCTGCCAGGAAACCCCATCTCGTCAATGGTTGCATTTGAACAATTCGTAAGTCCGGCAATCTTGAAGATGATGGGGAAAAAGAATATTTTCAAGAGGGCATTTG